>JAQVGD010000100.1 GCA_028696945.1 Lutibacter sp. | reverse complement strand
GTTAAAGAGCAGAAGGAATACTCGTGGGCTGTATTTGTTTGGTTTAACAAAACAAAATAAAGAGTTTCCTCTCGAAATTTCATTAAATCCTTTTACCATTTATGAAAAAAAGTACGTAATGGCACTAATTATTGATATGACCATTCGAAGTGAAACTGAAAAAAAAATAGATTCTTTAGCTGTTGATCTTACGGAGAAAATTAAAACAGGAACTGCTGAATTGGAAAATACTATCAAAAAACTAAAAGACGCTAATAAAAATTATAAAAATGAATTAAAAAGAAGGATTAAAATAGAAAGTAAAATTAATGAAGCCTTAAAAAAAGAAAGAGAACTCAATGAATTAAAGTCTAAATTTTTATTGCTGGTTTCCCATGAATTTAAAACGCCTTTAAGCGGTATTTTAACCTCTACAATTTTATTGGAAAAATACCAATTAACAGAACAACAGGAAAAAAGAGACAAACATTTAAAAACAATCACAGAAAAAGTACAATATCTCAATAATGTTTTAAATGATTTTATCTCTATAGAACGAATAGACTCAAGCAATGAAAATTATAAATTTAAAGTATTCAATTTAAATAAAGTGATTAATGAGGTGGTTTACAATGCCAATATGCTTTTAAAAAGCGGACAGCATATTAATATTTTACAAAACTCATCAGACTACATCCTGTGTCAAGATGAAAAAATTTTAACGCTTACCTTAAATAACATCATCTATAATGCCATAAGATATTCGCCCGAGAATACCGAAATTAACTTAGAAATCTCAAAAAATGACAATAATCTTATCTTTAAAATTACCGATGAAGGGATTGGAATCCCAGAAAAGGATCAGAAATTTATATTTAACCGCTATTTTAGAGCAGAAAATGTGTTGAATATCCAAGGAACGGGCATAGGATTAAACATTGTTAAGGCGCATATAGAAAATATTGGCGGAACTATTCGTTTTAAAAGCAAAGAAAATAAAGGTTCTGTATTTTTTGTTGAATTACCGATAAATAAAGAATTATGAAACGAGCATTACAAATTTTGATACATAGTGGAATGATTAATAGCGAACCGCAGCTGTACCAATAAAAAATAAAATGTAAACAGATGAAAAAAATTTTATTAATAGAAGATGATGCAATAGTTAGAGAAAATACTGCCGAACTTTTAGAATTGGCAAATTATAAAGTATTTACAGCATCAAACGGCAAAATTGGCGTTGCGGAAGCTAAAAAACAACTTCCAGATATGATCCTCTGCGATGTAATGATGCCCGAATTAAATGGCTACGGCGTGCTTCAAATACTCTCCAAAGAACCCGAAACCAAACATATTCCATTTATTTTTTTATCGGCAAAAACAGAACATAAAGATATCCGAAAAGGAATGGATTTGGGTGCCGATGATTATATTACCAAACCTTTTGATGAATCAGAACTTTTTAGTGCCATAGAAAGCAGATTGGCTAGAGTTGCCATTTATCAAGAAAATATGAATAACGTTGGAAGTACTGAACTTTATTATTCAGAAAATGAGCTAAAAACACTAGATCACCTTAAAAATTTTTTTGTGGACAATGTGGAAGAATTCTCCTTTATCCCCTGTGAAATTATTTACAATGAAGGCGATAATTCCAATTTTGTGTTTTTAATAAGTGAAGGCATTGTAAAAACATTTAAAATTGATGAACAAGGAAAAGAATTGGTCACTGGATTACACAAAGAGGATGACTTTTTTGGTTTTACGTCTTTCGCAAATAATATCGCCTACCAGGAATCGGCTGCCGCTATTGAGGACGTAAAAGTTTTACGGATGCTAAAAAGCGAATTCAAAAGCATCTTACAAAAAAATCCCGAAGTTACCTTTGATTTGATTGATCACCTGACAGAAAGCGTATCGGGAATTAAAGATCAATTGCTGCAAATGGCCTATAGTTCCGTTCGAAAAAAAACAGCAAATACCCTTTTGCAATTTTCAGAAAAAATGAAAAATACGCACAATGAAAATCCGAAAATCTCAAGAACTGATCTTGCAGGCATTGCCGGTATTGCAACTGAAACTTTTATCAGAACCTTATCAGATTTTAGAAGAGACGGTCTTATCGAGATTGATGGAAGAAATATTAAAATTCTTGATATTGAGAAGTTGAAAAAAGTGTATTAGCTTAAAACTGCTGTTATTAACTTGGCAATAGCATATAGATAAAAGATTATTGTGATAGAAATCAGCTATTTATCATATTTTTTTTCCTTATATAATCATCTATTTAATAGAAATTTCAAGTAAACAGTTTCTGTTCTATCACTACTTCTATTTTTACTTTTGAACTTTTCAACCTACCTTCAACAGGCTTTCAACTTTTAATATTTAATATTTAACATCATCCTTCAAGCTTTTAAATCGATTATTGATATATATCATTTTACATTAAAATCAATAGCTATAATTTTAAATATTATTCTAATGTAAAGAATCAAATGAAAACTTCAAAAAATAAAATGAAAACCATCTTAATACCCACCGATTTTTCAAAAAACTCATGGAATGCCATAAAATATGCATTAGCATTGTTTAAAGACACCACTTGTGACTTTTATTTATTACACGTGACTTTAATTTATAACTATGCCAGTGGAGAATCTCCAATAATGCCACTTCCAGCAATTGAAGTAATTGACAAAACCGTATTAAAACAAGCTAAAACCAATTTAAAAAAATTAATTAAAGAAATTGATCTATTACCGCCAAATCCAAAACACAAATTTTATACGCTTAATAATTATGATTATTTTATTGACGCCGTTAGAAGTCATGTTGCCGAAAAAGAAATAGATCTTATTGTTATGGGAACAAAAGGTGCATCAGGGTTAAAAAAAGTTATGATAGGCAGCAATACTGGTGATTTAATTACCAGGGTAAAATGTCCTGTGCTCATAGTTCCTGAAAATGCTGTGTTTAAAGAGATTCAAGAAATCGCTTTTCCAACAGATTATAATCTTTTTTATCCAACAAAAATTTTGAATGATATTTTAGAATTTACAAAAATGTATAATTCCTCCTTAAGAATTGTTCATATTACTAATAAAAATGAAGAAATAACCGATTTTCAATTGGAAAATAAAGAGTTTCTAAGCAAATTCTTCGAGGATGAGAAACATAGTTTTCATAAAATTACCAATAAAAAAATTGAAGAAGGCGTGCAATGTTTTGTTGAAAGCAGAGATGTTGACATGATTATTATGATTGCCAAGAGCCTTAATCTTTTTCAACGTATTTTATTTAGACCAACTGTAGAAGAGATAAGTTACCACACTGAAATTCCGTTTTTAGTTTTACATGAATAACAATTAAATATTGCAAACATGGAGGAAACATCTATTTTTTTAGCCAAATTTTGGGGATGGTATTTAATTATCTTTTTTCTTATATTAAGCTTTAACCCAAAAAGAATTGTACAAGTTATTAAAGATTTAGAAGATCAAAAATTTGTGATTGTAATTTCTTTTGTAGCCATTGTTATTGGATTGCTTAATATTTTATTTCATAATATTTGGGAAGATGATTGGCGGTTAATTATCACAATTATTGGCTGGATAGCACTATTTATAGGGTTATCGTTATTTATTTTCCCAAAACGAACTGCTTTATGGCTGGATTACCTCAATATTAAATTTGTGCAGGTTTTGTATATGATGCTGTTTTTTATTGGTTTGTTCTTATTAAATATGGGTTATGGAATAGTGATGTTTGAATGAAAATAGTAGGTATTTAAGAATCTAATAACACAACGATTCAATAATGAAAAAAAAAAAATTCAGAAACTGAGAACAATCATATACCAAATTGATGAATATCATTTAAAGTTCCTCCTTTTGATACTATTTTTACACTATCAAATTAAAAGTTCATTGATTTTCATAGAAACAAAAATTTTCCCCACTTATGTAAATTTGCATTTTGCATAGCAAGATGATCTATTTTGAAGAGTTTAGGATGTCTATAAATTAAAATTAATTTTAGTTTTGTCTTAGAAATAAGGTGACATAAGAAATTGAATAAAAGTTATCGATAACAACTTAATTTCTTCAAGATAGCAACAGGTAGATGTCGGTCGCCTGTTTCTATCTAAAAAAGGTCTCTATTATTGCGAGATAATGCAGATCAAAATGAAGAGATTCATTTATTGTTTGATTGAAACTAACTTTAGTGTTGATTTAGAAATAAGACAATGTAAAAAATTAGTTGAACGTTATAAAACAAACTTAATCTCTTCAGGAAACAGGAAGTTTCGGCTTCCTGTTTCTATCTAAAAAAGTCTTCATTGTTAAAACCAATGAAGATTAAAATGAAGAGATTCATTTATTGTTTGATTGAAACTAACTTTAGTGTTGATTTAGAAATAAGACAATGTGAAAAATTAGTTGAACGTTATAAAACAAACTTAATCTCTTCAGGAAACAGGAAGTTTCGGCTTCCTGTTTCTATCTAAAAAAGTCTTCATTGTTAAAACCAATGAAGATCAAAATGAAGAGATTCATTTATTGTTTGATTGAAACTAATTTTAGTATTGATTTAGAAATAAGACAATGTAAAAAATTAGTTGAACATTATAAAACAAACTTAATCTCTTCAGGAAGCAGGAACTTAAAACTTCCTGCTTCTTCTAAAAATAGGTCTTCATTATTAAAACCAATGAAGATTAAAATGAAGAGATTCATTTATTGTTCAAGTAAAATTAATTTTAGTATCGATTTAGAAATAAGACAATGTGAAAAATTAGTTGAGCGTTATAAAACAAACTTAATCTCTTCAGGAAGCAGGAACTTAAAACTTCCTGCTTCTATTTTTAACGTTTTATACTGAAATAATTGTTGTAATTTACTAAAATATAAAAAGCAATTATAAATTCAAAAACCTATAAAATGAACTATTATTATTCAACAATATTAAACAACATCACGTTTCAGGAAGCCATAGAAAAAGTAACTGCCGAACTTAAAAAAGAAGGATTTGGCGTACTTACGGAAATAGACATAAAAACCACCTTAAAGAAAAAGTTGGATGTAGATTTTTACAATTACAGAATTTTAGGAGCCTGCAATGCGCCTTTCGCCTACAAAGCTTTAAAGGCCGAAGATAAAATTGGAACAATGCTTCCATGCAACGTGATTGTCCAAGAAAAAGAACCCGGAATTATTGAAGTCTCCGCCATAAATCCGATTGTTTCCATGCAAGCCGTTGTAAATGCTTCTTTAGCTCCAATTGCATTAGAAATTGGTGATAAACTTAAAAAAGTTATTGCCAATCTGTAAATTTTAAGGAGACGCTAAGCCAACTTTATTTCAACTAAATTTAATTTTGGAATTACTGTATCTGATATATATCATTGGCAATTGCAACTGTATTGGATAACTTTAACTGTCATCTTATTTACAATTCAAAAATTTATATTATGGAAATTAGAATTCAATTTGTACAAGTACCCAAAAGTGATGCTGTGGAATCATTCGCCATTAGAAAACTTCTTAAAATGGCCGAAAAATATGAATGGCTGCTTAAAGCCGATGTGTTTTATAAATTAGAACCCGACACAAAAGGAAAGGGAAAAATTTGTGAAATCAGATTAAGTTTGCCAGGCCCAAGAATTTTTGCTGTTTCTAATGAAGAAAGCTTTGAAGCTGCCACGGATGAATCCATCCGCGATGTAGAAAAGCAACTTCGAAAACGCAAAAATGTAATAAAGCCCTATTTATAAAGAGCTATTTAGGAGTGGGTTGTGGGTTGTGAATAGTGAATGTAATGAAATTTCAAATCGAATATTTAAACGCGTTTCAATGTTTTTAGCTTCCGAGGAAGTATCATTTATTGTATCAAAAAACTTTTCATGAATTTACAGGTAATGTGGTTTCTAAAACGATGTTAAATCATTTTAATTTTTTAGACTAAAATTTTCATTCGCCTTTTTTAACAATTCTATGACCTCATAATCATCTACCTGATTAAATTCTTTATAAAATTGTCCAACTGCCTGGAAATTTATTGGTAATGACAAACAAATTGCTTTATCAACTTCATCCATCTCCTTTATTTTTTTAAATGAAGAAGGTGATGCTACTGGCAAAGCAACAATAATTTTGGAAGGTTTCTGTAGATGAATAAGATTAATGCAGGAAATCATCGTGTTTCCTGTGGCAATGCCATCATCAACCAAAATAACAATTTTACCGTTAAGTTCCAATGGTATTTTATCACCATAATACCACTCAAGGCGTACTTTTAGCAAATCTCTGATTTGTTCGGTTTCGTTAAGAATATATTCTTGTGAAACCTCTAAAGCCGCATCACTTAAAATACTGCTTTTTAAAGTTACCGCGCCAATTGCATATTCTTTGTTAGATGGATGACCTATTTTTTTTGAAAGCACAATTTCCAAGGGCACTTCTAATTTCTTTGCTATTTCGTATCCAATTGGAACGCCACCTCTCGGAATTGCAACAATAACAGCATCTTTGTTTCCTTTGTAATCCTTTAATTTCTCGACAAGCAAGTTGGCTGCTTCTTCCCTATTTGTAAACATCACACTTTATTTTAACTATTTTTCAAATATTTATCGAACCATTCGGCCGTAAGTTTGGACACAGTTTCCAATTTTCCCTCTTCTGAAAATAAATGTGTGGCTCCTTCAATAATTTTTAGTTCACATACCCCTTCAATTGCATCTTTTGCTTTTTTATTTAATTCGATAACCACATCATCTTTTCCACCAACAATTAACAGTGTAGGAATTTTTATATCTTTTAAAATTGGCAAGGCCAAATCGGGGCGGCCGCCTCTGGAAACAATTGCTTTTATGTTTTTCCCCATTTTGGCTGCCGCGCTTAAGGCAGAAGCTGCGCCTGTACTAGCACCAAAATATCCGATAGGCATTTCTTTTGTTTTCCCATATTTTATAACCCAATTTGTGACTTTTACCAGTCTTTCCGTAAGCAATTCGATATCAAACCGATTCTTGTAAATCATATCTTCTTTGGCTGTCAGCAAATCAAAAAGCAAACTTGAAAAACCTTGTTCAACCAATAAACTCGCAACATAATTATTTCTGACGCTCAGCCTACTACTTCCACTTCCATGAGAAAATAGTATGATACCCTTGGAGTTGTCGGCAAGTCTTAAATTTCCTCTTAAACCTATATCACCTATATCAATTTCTATTTCTTTATAGGATTGCACAATGTTGACCATAATTTTATTTTTTTAAGTTTATCAAAACATTAGATTATGATAGACAATAGATTTAAGGTCTTTGGGAAGCACCGTTCTAATGTCTTCTAATTCACCCAATGAAACATACTTGCGTAACTTTATAAATGTTGAATTGATGTAATTTTCTGCAATTTCATCGGATTCGAAATCGTATAAGGAAGTTACCCCGTCCAATTCTCTAATTAAATCGATAAATTCGACCAAGGTTTTAACCTTTTTCTTTTTGCGTGTTGTCCATCTGTTTACATAAACCGCTTTTAAGAACATTGGAAATTGGGAAATTAACTGCAATGATTCTTCTATAGTGATTACCTCGCGCAATCCATGTAAAATAGAAGACAATATTCTTCCCGCTTTATCCATATCGTCAGCCATATTCAATTCTTTCGCATAATCTTTTAGAAATGCGTTGCCTTCTCTTGCGTATTGATTAAAATTTAGTGCCATGATAAATATTTTTTAAGGTTAAAATTGATGTATTTCCCATTTTCCGCTTTTACTTTTTACGGCAACCAATTTCGGCGCAATAAATTTCGATTCAATAATTGGTATTCCATTTTTGTAGTTAGCTGGAATTTGCTTGCGTGGATTGTATAAATATTTTACCAATTCACCAGCAGTGTCAATAACATAATCTTCCATATAATTTGACATAATAGTCTTTTTTAAAACCCGATTAAAACCAATAGAGTCTTTTGATGCTAAAACAACAATGGCATAACCATTTAAAAAATTGGTTGCATTTAAAAACTGAGGTTTTATTATTTCTACACCCTTTTCATTGATAAAACCAAAATAAGGTGTGTTTTCCTTCATTTTTTTGGTTAAACACCTTCCGTCATAAAAAACGGGATAAGAAGTTGTTTGGTTTAAAGAATTTACCATGTTGGTAAGTACCAAATCATCTCTAAAATCAATTTCCTTATTTCCATCTTTATCAATAAAAGCCCACTGATCTCCCTTTTTTATGGCAATTAAGTCATCATTTAAAGGATAAACCTCATCAATATCACTTAAAATCTGTGCAAATGAAGTAGTATGAATGCATAAGCAAATAATAAAAATTAATAAGTTTTTCATAATTATATATTTAGTAATTATATAAAGCTATGATTAATTGAAATTTTAAAAAATGATTTCCCTCAATCTTATATGATTCCATTTTTGAAGCCTGATGTTACTTTTCAATAAATGGAAGTTATATACCCGTAATAAATCTTTTTTTCGACAAAATTTAAAGAAAATCATGAAAATTTATCAATTATTAAGCAATAGTGGTTTGTTTTTTATTTATCGTTTGATATATATCATTTTTTATAAAACTTAAAATGAGTTACTTAGCTTATGAATTAAATAAGTAAAGAAATGGAAGCCAAACCAGTTTACAAATCATTTTCCAGAGATAGAACCATTGAAGAATTACTTTACCACACTTCTTTGTGGATTCCAGAGTTCGATTTTATTCAGGTTGAATTGGCTTTTATAAAAAGACTTATTAAAGCCTATCCATTCTCTTCCACCATCCCAAATTTGTATGAACGCTTACAATTATTCATTTTAGAACTAGATAATTTTGAAAAGGAAAAAAACAATATTGCAGAAAAAATTAAGAATTACCATCATAAAATAAGTGAAAATAGCGAAATAAACACCTTAGAAAGTGGTCATTTTTACGTACTGGAATATGAAAAACTAGCGGAAGAAGTTTTTATGTATTTAATACACTACAAAAATTTAAAGATTCAAATATTTGAATACATTAATGGTCTCATCAATTGATTATTCATTATAAAAATTTAAAAAATAGTGTAATACCATTTAATTGGTATAAACTGATGGATATCAAATTATTCTTCAGTTTTTGCATTTAACTTTATTGAATAAAATAATTAATTCAACATAAAATGGAAACTAAAATAAAAAAAGATTGGGTTGGCAGGGAAAAAAGCACGGATGAACTACATCATGATTATAAACTTTGGGTTTCTGAAATAAATTTTATTAAAGATGAAATCCGTTTTTTAGAACATTTACTAAGTGAAAATTATATTAATTTTTTGGCGGCAGGCTTACATGAAAAAATTGAAGAATCCGTTAAACAAGTATCCATTCAAAAAAAGATAGGAATTACACTTAAAGAACTAATTAACCGTCAAGAAAAGATTCTTACAAAATTAATTAAGAGTGAAAATGCATCCAGTAATAAAAATTACTTGGAAAGTCACAAAAAATTAGAAATAGAAATAAATAGTTATACCAATAAATATAAAAAACTTAAACAACGCATATTTAAAATTATTGAAACTGTTATGAAGAAAAAAGACCAAAAAAAATTATCTGGAACAGATAAAATTCCAAAATTACTGGATCGATAAGTTCAAAAACCTTTTCTTTTCAGCCTCTTTTCGAAGATAATAGCTACCTTTAAAGCAGTCATAGCCAATTTTATTGCCTAAAAAAAATGTCATAATTATTTAATTCCCTAAATACCAGTTAAATAAAAATTGATTAAGAAAAGTGAAGAAATAGTTGCTTATTACTTTAAAAACAATTTAATTTGAACACACAAAAGCCGATGTAGCTCAGCTGGCTAGAGCAGCTGATTTGTAATCAGCAGGTCGTGGGTTCGAGTCCCTCTATCGGCTCAATAATTAACAAAAATTTGTGGACGAGAAGTTTATCCTGAGCCCGCCAGTCCGTAAGGCAGGCGCGGTCGAAGGAAGTCCCTCTATCGGCTCAATAATTAACAAAAATTTGTGGACGAGAAGTTTATCCTGAGCCCGCCAATCCGTAAGGCAGGCGCGGTTGAAGGAAGGCCCTCTATCGGCTTTAAGATACCTTTTTAAAACAAAGATGTTTTTTTTAAATTCATTTGAAATATTTAAATGAGATTTCCATAAAATTAATACCTTTACCTATCAATGTTTTTAACATAACAAATGCCGACATAGCTCAGTTTGGTAGAGCAGCTGAATCGTAATCAGCAGGTCGTGGGTTCGAGCCCCTCTGTCGGCTCAATAATTAGCAAAAAGTTTCTTGGCGAGAAGTTTATCCTGAGCCAGCCTGTCCGAAAGGCAGGCGCAGTCGAAGGAAGTCCCTCTGTCGGCTCAATAATTAGCAAAAAGTTTCTTGGCGAGAAGTTTATCCTGAGCCAGCCTGTCCGAAAGGCAGGCGCAGTCGAAGGAAGTCCCTCTATCGGCTCAATAATTAGCAAAAATTTGTGGGTGAGAAGTTTATCCTGAGCCCGCCTGAATCTAGCAAATAATATGTTTAACCAATCTTGTAAAGACGAATTTAACCTTAAAGGTAACGCCCACCAAAAAGGTAGGTAAAACCAAAACATTCTTCGCATTAAATTGCTATTATTTGGGATTTTAGTTTGTATTTTCACTTTTATGTGTCGTGAAATAAAAAATAATTTATTTGAAAAAAAAGTGTATATTTGAAATGTTATGAGAGACGATTCCAAAAAAACAATTACTCTTTTATTAAAAAAAGTAGTCCATCGAAAAAAAGTTCGGTTGCTATTGGTTTTTCGTTATGATGATTTTGTCATTTCAAAAATTAAAAAAATAGAAGGTTATGCTTGGAGCCAAACTTTGCGCGGCTGGTACACGGATTATACTGTAGAAAATATAGACTTTATTAAACAAACGCTTAAAAATGAGGTGGTTTTTAAGTTGGACAATTCTGTTTACAATGAAGGCCTTAAGAATTTTATTGAACACAAGGAAAGGAAAATTTCTGAAGAAAATAGCGAGGTTCTAAAATCGTATTCGAGCTATTTAAAAGGAAAATGCTATAGTGAAAGCACGGTTAAAACCTATTCTTTATTTATTGCCGATTTTTTTAATTACCTAAAAGACACTCCTTTAACTGCAGTAACCAACAGGGATGTTGAAAAATTTATTGAGGATATTTTTGTTCCTAAAAAATACAGCATAAGCACTCACAGGCAGTTTGTGAGTGCCGTTAAATTGCTTAAAGTCTTTTATCCGGAATGCAAAATTGAGGAATTGCAGCTAAAACGCCCAAATAAAAGTCGCATATTGCCCACCGTTTTGTCTAAAGAAGAGGTTATTGACTTGTTGCGTTATACCAAAAATTTAAAACACAGGGCAATTTTGGCGATGATTTATTCGGCTGGATTGCGAATAAGTGAACTCTTAAATTTAAAATTAGCGCATATTGACGTTGACCGAAGACAAATATTGGTAAAAGACAGCAAAGGGCGCAAGGACCGAAATGTAATTTTGGCAGAAAGCATTATTCCGTTAATGAACAATTATTTGATGAGTTACCGACCTGACAGGTATTTTGTTGAAGGAAAACCTTTTCAAAAATACAGCGCCGAGAGCATCAGGGCATTTTTGCACCAAGCCAGTAAACTTGCAAAAATTACCAAAAATGTAACACCGCATACTTTAAGACATTCGTATGCCACGCATTTGCTGGAAAACGGGATTGATTTAAGGTATATTCAGGAGTTATTAGGCCACGCCAAACCAGAAACCACGATGATTTATACGCACGTTACGAAGAAGGATTTGATGAAAATTAAGAGCCCTTTAGACCTTGCTATAAAAAGCATGGCCGAAACCGATAAAAATAACAAAAACATACGGTTATCCGGCAATTATTAATTATAAACAGTTATATTTGTTTGGATATAACAAGTTGTAATTTATAGCTGAGAAATATTTTTTTAAACAAGAAACTATCTGAATTTTAATCAAAAAGACAAAAATTGCAGATTTACAAATTGAAACGGAAAAACTAAACAGAAAAAGAATTTATCAGATT
>JAQVGD010000292.1 GCA_028696945.1 Lutibacter sp. | reverse complement strand
CTATAAATGCTACCAATACTGAAAATTTTCGATCTTTTAGATCATCAAAAATCTGGTTGATACGGGTTGGATTATAGCTTAGTATGAAAAAGAAAATAAGCATGTACCAACCCCAAAACTTCGCTAAAAAAATAGATATATCCATAATGTTTTATTTTTATTCATCAACTCAAACTTACACCCTAACTTTCACTTAGGGAATGACTTAAATCAGATTAGGTGAGAATTAAGACTTCATTAATTCTATAGAAGGGATTACCATAAAAGGCAGGTTGGTGTGATAAACCATTTGTTTAATGACAGGTTTAAACAGAAGATTTTCAAAAAACGAGTGTTTGTTTTGAACCATAACCAAGAAATTAACCCTGTGTTTTAGCTGAAATTGTGCCACAGCCTCGACTAAATCGACATATTCCGCCGTATGGAAAATGTGAGCGTTATTTTTAAAATATTCTTCAGATTGGTTTTTCACCTTCTCTTGGGTTAAATTCAATGGCTCCCCGAAGTATATATTTAAGATATTGAGCCTGGAAACATGATTTATACAAATAGATTTAAAGAGTTTTAGATACTTATTCTCCATAGAAAATTTAAAGTCTGTCGGGAATAAAATTTCTTTGGGATCTTTATAAGTAAACTCTTCAGGTACAGCAATCACTGCACAATTCGATTTTTTAATAGTAAACATGGTATTTGTACCTAAGAAGACCTCTTTGGCTCCTGTTGCTCCTTTGGTACCCATTACTATTAAATCAATATTGCGTTCCATAACTACAGTTGTAATTTCACTGACAAGCAAGTTAAAGGAAGCTAATGTTTGAAAAGTGTGTTTGGGATTATTAAATTTCGTTTTTAGTTTTTTGCATATCCGTTTAGTTTCCAGTTGCTGTAATACCTGCTATTATTAGCCTGTCGAAAATTTTATCTCCAAAATAGCGTCTGTTAAGTTTGTAAATGAACTCATTTAAGTACAACTGTAGATATTTTCTCTTTATTTTATGAAATTTCTGTAAATCTCTCTTTGCATTTCCAATTGCAATATGAACCCACTTAAGGGTCTCTTTCGTAGTCTGCTCGTTAGACTTTTCAGTGATATGTATTTCCACATAATCTTCTATGTTTAGATATGAGGTACTTTTATCCGAGAATACGATGGATTTTTCGCCATCGATAGCATTTTTTAAAATAGCGTCTGTGCCTTCTGCCTTATGGTCTTCAAGTACTTTGGCCTTGAAATATCTACACTGGCGGTCAGTCTCTCCAGTTTCAATATTCTCTAATATCGTACTCTCGGCCATTACCATAACATTTGATTTTGACTTGCTGCCCCGACCAGCCTTTTGTTCGCTGAGCTCTGCAATAGTCGCATCTACAGCAAAATATCCCTCGTCTGCCTCGATCATTCCCTCAAGGGTATATCGATCGTCTCGCTGACCCATCGCTTCCCTGATCTTGTGAACCATCGCCCATACTGGTTCGTAACGTTTGAGTCCCAGCTGTCGTTGGATTTCCTTACTTGAAAAACCTTTTTTGGTGGCGCTCATCAAACAAAATGTCTTGTACCATATCATAAAGGAGAGGTTCGAGTTCTCCATTATTGTCCCACTACGAAGGGTTTGGCGTGATTCACAGGATTTACACTGATAAGCCCATTTGTTCCTGAGCCAATAATGGTCTGTGCCACCACATTTACTACAAGTAACTCCCTCTTTATCTCGTTGTTCTTTAAAATGCAACCTACAGCATTCTTCATCCGTAAAATGAACTGCAAATGAAAATATATCCATATCTTGATGTACTAAATTTCAACAAATATAGGAAATATTCCACAAATTAGGAATGATTCCAGATATGCAAAATTATTAAAAAAGAATGATCGGTCAGTACCTGGTAGTAAATTTTACATTGTACTATTGTAAATTGTAAGCAGTAATGGGTCCTAAACAATACATTTTTGCCGCAACCCAAGCAGCTGATTTGGTGAAGTTTTCAATTTGCCCCGAAAACCACCAACAAAAAAGGGGCTGGCACTCGCCCCGACCATCCCCGCCTTTCGGCTTAATCTTTAAGCTCTGTGAGCCAATTGATTTCTTGAATTTTAGTGTCAATTTCTCTAAAGGATCTACCTGCCTGATCCATTTCAATCTGTAGATCTTTTATGCTAATCGTGGTTTTTAAATTCGCATCGCCACTGTTGTTTATTTGCGCGGCATAACGGATTGTTCTAAGTTTTTCCGCAAGCATTTTTAAAGAATCCCTTTTGGCTAATGCTTCCATTAAACTCCCTTCTCCTTCTACAATGGTTTCATTATTGGTTTTATTTATTCGCACAACAATGGTTTCTAAATCCTGAATTGCCTTTCGCAATTGGGCAAGTAATTTTTCAGGATCTTCTTGTGGTTGCTTATCATCCGAAACTATTAACACTGGCCTGATTCTATTTTGAAGATGTTCTATTTTCTTCATTAAATCTGATCTAAGTAAAAGTCCTTCCGCTAGTTTCATATTTTATTCTTTTCTTCTAACAATTAATATTTATAAATTTCGTCAGTATATTAAACAACTGTTTAATTCAATAAACATTGCCATAGGTAACCGATTCTGCGTTATCTATGGCAATGATTGGTTTTATTAGAGGTTTGAAATAACTCTTATTTATTTGAAGGTCTCGGCGCCCATCTATCATAAGGGGTCATGTCGAAGCTGTTTACTTCGTCCATTGTTAAACCAAGCGCTTTTGCAACACCTTCTCCATATTCTGGATCTGCTTTGTAACAGTTTCTGATATGGCGAATTTGAATAAATTTTTCTGCACCACC
>JAQVGD010000291.1 GCA_028696945.1 Lutibacter sp. | reverse complement strand
GCATTAGATTGAAAAACCCCACTGGCAACTGCTGTTTGAACCGCAGTTGTACCGAAAGCGTTATCTGCATCATATATTCTTAAACCCATTTTTAATTTTAGAGAGCTTGCAAACATTTTCCAATTTGCTACATTGCCACCGTAAATTAAATCAGCAGATCCAAAACTATCATCTGAGATATCCATGTTCGAAATGGCTGTTGATAAACGATTAATCAAATCTTTATAAACAGTTATACCGTTATCGTACTTAGGGAGTACATTGTCAATATCCAAAGCTTCTGAATAAGGTATGTCACCAAAAGTTTCCACTAATAAAGAATATGCATAAACCTGCATTACTTCATTAATAGCCAACTGATTTTTTTGAAGATTAGTACCTCCAATTCCTACAGGAGCTGGGAGTTCTTTGTTTATAATTATAGCGCTTTCATCCAAATCCTTCAATACATCTCTGTAGATAGCTGCCCAAAGGTTATCTGGAATTTTTCTATTGGTGATGTTATAATTTGATTCATCATGATAGGTTGTAGTGCTAGAATGTTGCACAAATTGTCTTAAAACATTTCTGTTAACATTCATGTTTGACATAAAGTCAGTCATATTTTTCTGGGCATTCGACAAGAATGATCCTGAGGTAGCCTCAGATGCATGTTTTTTGTCGATATTTAGATCCTCTAAATTATCTGTACAAGAATATACTAATAATAAGGTCATTAATATTATTGATATTTTTTTCATAATTTACTTTTATTAAAATTGAACTTTTACATTGAACCCTAAGTCACGAGTTGTCGGCAACACACCACTTTGGAAACCTTTTAAATTCCCTGAACTTAATCCGGCTTCTGGATCAGCATAAGGAAGATTTTTAGAAATTATCCAAAGATTAGAACCAATTACACTGAACTGTACCGCGCTAATGAAACTATTTTCCAGCACTTTTGAAGGTAACGTATAAGAAAAAGCAACTTCTCTTAATTTCACATAAGAAGCATCATACATATGTTGCGCATTAGAAGCTCTATAATAACCTGTAGCATTTGCATAATTACTCATATCGGTATAGGTTGTATTTGGTGTTCCATCAGTTTTTACGCCTGGTAAAAGTATTCCACCTCCATCAGCTACTGCATCACGAACTGGATTGCCTTTGTCGTTTAAACCAGCGGATCTATCATATAAACCTGTTGCAAAACCGTACCAAGTATCTAATGAAAACACATCACCGCCATGTTGGATATCAATCAAGAAACTTAAGTTAAAGTTTTTATAACTGAATTTGTTGTTAATACCTGCATTCCAATCTGGGTTCATATTTCCAATATTATTACTTGCTGAAGAATTCACTAAATATCTTCCATTAGCTTCATTTATTAACGGTTGTCCATTTTCATGATATTGATAATCGGTACCTTGCCATACGCCATAAGGTTGACCAATAGTTGCATTTAGAGTTACACCCCCTTGGAAAGAACCTAATTGTAAATTGGTAACCTCATCAAATAACGATAATACCTTGTTTTCGTTTTTCGACCAGTTTACGTTGATATCCCATTTGAAATCATCAGTTTTAACAGGAGATGCAAATAGGGATACTTCAATCCCTTTATTTTCAACTTCACCCGCGTTTACAATTTTATCTGTATAACCAGTTGAGTTAGAAACTGCCACAGGCATAATTTGATCTTTTGTATTGGTTTTGTACCAAGAGAAGTCAAATCCTAAACGTCTGCTTAAGAAATACATTTCTAAACCAGCCTCAATACTTGTAGTGCTTTCCGGTTTTAAATCGGGATTTCTTTTTGTACCACTAACAGAGTACATAGCATTACCATCAAATTGATAAGAATAACTTAGGATATCTTTTAATTGACCAAAACCTGCGCTATTTCCTACTTCAGCATAGTTTACTCGTGCTTTACCAAATGACAACCATGGAGCGTCAATTACTTCAGAGAAAATAAAGCTGGTTGCAACTGATGGGTAAAAATATTTACTGTTATCAGAAGGTAAGGTAGAAGAATGATCTTGTCTCGCAGTTACATCAATATACAATGTTTTGTCATAACCAAATGACAACAATCCGTAGATACCATCAACACCCACTTTTTCATCACTTTCTGAAGGCGCTTCAATTGGACTTGCAGAGTTGGTAAATGAAAATATGCGATCTGCAACCAATCCGCCATTTGTTGAAGCATAGATTGATCTTTGGTGAGTTCTTCTAAGGTTTGTCCCAACGACTCCATTAAGATTGATTTTTTCAGTTAAATCTTTATTGAAGTTTAACATCAAATCATAATTAATCTCTGTGAAATCAACATTATAACGTGTGTATTTTGCAACTGGGTTGCTGCCTTTATTTATTCTTTCCTCTTGAATATAAGTATACGTATCAGTAGAAACTTTTCCGTCAACATTTAACCAATCAGTAATTTTATAGTTTAATCCCATGTTTCCAAAGAAACGACTTCTATTATCTGTTTGATAGTTTTCATAACGTGTCCAGTATGGGTTATCCCAAAAAATAGGACTTAAATCATCATAATATGCAGGGTTCCATGTTACGTTTCTTCTGGTTTTGAAATAAACATCTTCCTGCTCTTTAATATCAACGTTGGTTTGAAACCATTGTCTGAATGAAGACAGAATATTGTCACTATAACCTGTTTCATTTCGACCTTTAGTGTCAGTTCTAACAAGGTTTGCACTAGCGGAAACTTTTAATTTATCGTGTAATTTAGAAGAAGCATTTAATTCAAAAGTGTTTCTTTTTAAACTTCTGTTTGGCATTAAACCGTCTTGTGATAAATTGGTAT
>JAQVGD010000004.1 GCA_028696945.1 Lutibacter sp. | reverse complement strand
GCTCGTTTTATTTGCTATTTTTTATTGTTTTTTATTTGTCAAATGGAACGCTCAGCATCTTTCTTTTTTCTGTTAGATGATTCTGTTGTAGGCGTTTCATCTGTTTATATTTTATTTTTCTGTTGGTACAGCTGCTGTTCGCCATTAATCATTTCTCGGTGTATCAAAATTTGTTATGGCTCGTTTCATAAGACTGTTTTTTAACTTGGAAATAAATAAAAATCCAGATTCTAAGGATTTAATGCACTAATTTAACCAATTTAGTTGGATATCTATAAATTTTTAAAATCGATTTTTGAATTATTATTTTGAATTTTCTTCCAAAAAAAAATTCGATTACCTTCAGTTTATAAATTTAAAATTAACAAACTGCTAATTTTATGTTACAATTTTTTGCTTTTAAGGTTTTAATGAAATTGTTTGTTATTTTTACATAGAATATAAACTATGAGTTATGGCAATTAAAAAACAGTATTTAAAAAACAAATCCAATTGCAAAGTAACTTTCAGCATTGACGCAAAAGATGCCAACAAAGTTTCTGTAATTGGAGATTTTAATGATTGGAACGAGAAAGTTGACCCTTTAAAAAAATTAAAAAACGGGACTTTTAAAGGAACTGTTAATCTACAAAAAGGGCAATCGTACGAATTTAGATACGTTGTTGACGGAGATTATGTGAACGATGGAGAAGCCGACGATTATTTATGGAACGATTTTGCAGCGGGTGAAAATGGCGTTTTAAATCTTTAAACACTGCCTAACCCAATGTCATTAAATTAAGACTTTGACGCCTTTATTTTGTCATTCCAAGGAGGTCAATTAAAACCACTTCATTGCGAGATGGCGATAGCCGACGCGGCAATCTGTTCCGAACTAACGAAATATTGCTAAGTAACCTGCGTCCTGAATTAACTATATCTTCAATAGTAACAGATTGCCGCAGTCGCCACTCCATTTCATTGTGTGCTCCTTCGCAAAAAAGACGGATTGGAGCGAAAGCCCGCCCTACAAATTATATTTTACCGAAAACATGTATAATTTTGGCTGAATAAAGTATAGAGAAGTGGTATTACTGTCCGATATTTCGTTGTAACTATCTGTGTTCATCGACTTGTTGTCGGTTAAATTATCGGCCGAAATTTTAAATTCCCATTTGCTGTCTTTTTGCTGATAATACAGGTTTGCATTTAAAAATGAATAGGTATTTTTTACGGTATTTTCATCGTTTTTATAATTGTAATAACTGTAATCAGCGGTTAAAATAAAGTTTTTCAAAAACCCAATTTCCATGTTTGCAAACGGCCTATCGGTGGTGCTTCCTGTTTTTGAATATTCAGAAAACGATTTTTGGTAACCCACTTCAAAATTTGGCGCATCTTTAAACTTTGAAGCCACGCTTGCTTGGTAGCTGTGGGAAAGCGATTTAGACTTTATTTCCTCATTATTTACTGTATTGTTGAAGGTTGAATTCGATAAATTTGCCCTAAAATTAGTTTTAAGTTTGCTGTATGTTTTGCCGTACCTAAAATTTGCCGAAAATGTTTCATCGGCCAAATTTGAATTTATTGGATATGAAATTCGGTCGGTTCCAACCAATTCTGTACTATTTTTTACGCTATTTACTTTTTTATCGTATTTCACAGATGCATTTACGTTGGTAAATGAAAACATGCTAAAACTAAAATAATTTAAGGAATAGCTATGGTATAAGGCGTTTTCCAAGAATCTATTTCCTCTGGTTAAGGAATTATAATCGGTTAATACATAGCCTTCTGCAATTTTATTGATATCGGAAAACTGGGTGGAAATTGAGTAATTAAAACGCAAACTTTCTGACGATTTTAACTGTAAACTCGCATACACATCTGGCAATAGTTCTGTTTGATTCTCTGTAATTTCCGATCCTAATTGCTTGTCTTTTGTAATGTATTGATGCAAACTTACGCCAGGATTAAATGTGAATTTTCCTGAAACCACTTTATAATGAAGTCCTAAAAACAAATCGGTAAAATTATAATCTGCATCATTATTCAACACTTCTTCATTAAAATTAAGCACACTGCCATCATCTAAATTTTGAAAAATATCCGACGTTAAACTTTGGGTGGACAAAGTACTTCCCAATGTGATGTTGATATTGCTTTTTGGCGTTAACAAATAATAATAATCCAACTTCATATCCAATTTATTGGTGCTTATTTTTTTATTTTGAATCAAGTCAATAATGGCTTCGGCATTGTTGGAAGGGATTATTTCAAACGGCTGCGAGGCTGCCATAGAATTGTATAACGATTGGTCTTTTTCATAAAGATGTTGCAATTCCGCAGCAAAAATATTCTTTTCGTTAATGGTATAATATAAGTTGAGATTCTGGTTTAATGTTGTCGGTTTTTCTTCTTTATAAGTAGCCGCATTTCGTTGTGTTGAAGTAACATCGAGCATTTCCGTTTGTTCCGACAGTTTTCCAAAAATATCATAATTGATATACACTTCATTGGTTGGTTTATAGAAGGTGCTGAATTTTAGCATCCCCAATTTACTGCCTTGCGTAGCGGGAGTTTCGCTAATTTCGGTAATATTTAATTTGTTGTAAACAGTATTTGATTGTGTGAACATATCGGTTTTTGAATCGTTAACAATGGCAAATCCATTAAAATCAATTGTTTTTTTAGGGACCAAACTGAAATTTAACGCCCCAAATTTTGAAGTAATTTCTTGCGCGCGGTTATTTTGTGCAGTTAAAAAACCCAATCCGCCCGATGACACGTTAAAACTGGTGCCGCTGCCACCCATACCGCTTCGTAAACCGCCTGTAAACCTATAATAATCGCGCATGGTAAACGGTGCTTCGCCAATATTGTTGAAATCGGCCAAAAGGTTGATGCTTTTTTCGGGGCTGTAATAAAATAGTTTTGGTTTTGCGGTGTATTTTTCGTTATCGCCAGCACCGGCATTTACCTCGCCGAACCAAAATCGTTTTTTTCCCTGCTTCAATTTAATATTGATAACAATATTATCCTCATTATTGGTAACACCACGCATTCCGGAAACTTCATTGTAATTTTTAAGTACCTGCACTTTATCAATGGCGTTGGCGGGAATATTTTGTGTCGCCAGTTTTGAATCGCCATCGAAAAATTCTTTTCCTTCCACCAACACTTTCTGTATTTTTTTACCTTCTACTTCCACTTCACCATTGTCGTCAATATCAATTCCAGGCAGTTTTTTAAGAACATCTTCCAGCTTTTTTTCCTTTCCAGATGTAAATGAATCGGCGTTGTACACTATGGTGTCCCCAACAATTTTTACAGGCATTTCATAGGTAATTTGCACTTCATTTAAGGATTCATTGGATTCTTCCAACACAATATTTTCCAAAATATCAGCAGCTGATTTTCCAACAGTGATTTCCACATTTTTGGTATTGAAGCCCAAATAACTCACTTTTAAAGTATAGACTTCATTTTGATCCAGACTTAACCTGTAATTTCCTTTAGAATCGGTAATGGAATACGACTGCAATGTATTGGTCCCTTTTTTAAAAGCAATCACGTTTGCCATTTCCAAAGGATTGTTTGCTTTGTCTTTAACGGTTCCTTCCAGTTTTACGGATTGCGAAAAGATAATAAAAGGGAATATTAGGATTACAAGAAAACTTAAGGTTTTTTTCATTTAAAAATAATCTATTGGATGTTGGGGGTTGAATTTTGAATTGTAAATTAATTTCCTCTTCCTTAGCTCGATAAACAGGTGAGTTTACTGAAGGAAAGGGAGTTTAATTTAACCTATTTAAATACTAGAATTTTTAATTGGCTAATTACCTCTCATATGCATTCCTGAACCAACGCCACCGCTCTTTTGACGCTCATTTTGAAATCTTTCTCTCATCTCTTTCATTTTAACTTTCAAAATTTCGTCATATTCTTTTTGGGTAACCACTTTTCCTTTAGTAGGTTCACTTATATCAGATTTTTCTTTGGGATTCATCACAATTTTTGTACACATTATTTGCGTATTTCCAGCGTTGATTTCCAAAATTAAGCCTGGTAATCCCCAATAATCACCAGGGCCGTGACTTACTGGAATGTCCATACTGTACCACGCGGTTACGGGAACCAATTCTATTTTTTGTTCTTCCTCTTTTTCTTCTTCTTTATTGTCGTTATTTCTTCTTCCGAAGGTAAAACTGTTGGCATTTGCAGGCATTTCAATAATGGTGGTTGCTTTAAAGCACAAGTTGTCACCTATCATTTTGGTTTCCTGTTCCATTTTCCATTCGTAGGTTTTTAAATCGTCTTTAATCAGGAAGTTTTTGCCACTGAACTCATTTTCTTTTGCCGATTTTTTTGTTTGAATATTTTTATAATATTTTCCTGATGCGCCACCGCCCATCATTGCAAAACGCATTCCTGGTCCGCTGCTAGCACCTTGATCCAATTTCACTTCTTCCTTATAAATAGAAGCTGTTTTGTTGAATGTTAAAATATAAGTTTTTTCCATTTGATTTTTCATCATTTCCTCAATCCGTTTAATCCTGTCAGCAGGGATTCCCGAAGCCGCCAAATCCATTTCAACTTTTGTTTTTGTTTGGTAAACTGCGCTTCCTTGGAAATCTTGGGCGTTTAAAACGGTTTGCATCAATAAAAAAACCAACACGATACTTTTTAAAAGAACATTTAGCATTTTTTAAATTTTAAAATTATTTCTGAACAAATATAACCTCTAAAATAGTATAATTCCGTTAATTAGTGTTAACGATTGTTAAGCGATTATTATAAACCAATTCATGTAGTTAACTTTGTGATGATGAATAAAAAGAACTACAAATGGGTTGTTTATTTTATTGGGGTAACTATTATTACCACAATTGTGGTTCAGATATATTGGAATTACCGAGAATACCAGTTAAATAAACAAAATTTAATCAGTAAAGTTCAACAAAGTTTGGACAATTCTGTGGAAGCCTATTTTGCCAATTTAACAAAATCAGGGATTATTACTTTCACTTCTCCAGATTCAAAAAATTCAAAAGACATTACCGACACGATTGTGGTAAGCACCAATTCCAGATGGGGTTTACGAAAAAAAGTGGATAGTACTTTGCAAAATATCGCAAAACAAAAAAATCAGAAACCCTTATTCATCAACAGTCAAAGAAATCACGCTTTTTTTACGCCAGATGATGTAATTCCAAAAAATATTGACAGTTTAATATCCAAAGTTTTTATTTCCATTTCAAGAGATACTTTAGACCTCGCAAAGTTGGATAAGTATTTGTCTGAAGAACTCAAACGCACCCATATTGGAATTGATTACGGAATGACTTACGATTATTTTCAGTGGATTTCCGATGATAATTATGATAAAAAAACCATCGACTACAAACTTGAAAATTTTCCCGAAAAGCATTTAACAATTATTTCAAAATCTACCTATTTGCCGCACAGAAGTCATTTAGAACTTCGGTTTACCAATGAAACTGCCATTTTGCTGAAAAATTCCTTCATCAGTATTTTACTTTCACTTATTTTATCAATCAGTATTATCGCAAGTTTGGTGTATTTGTTAAAAACCATTTACAAACAAAAACAGCTGGCGGAAGTAAAAAACGATTTAATCAATAATATTACCCACGAATTTAAAACGCCGATAGCCACCATTTCTACTGCGCTAGAAGCGATGAAAAATTTCAATGCTTTGGATGACAAAGTTAAAGCCGAAAAATACATTTCCATCGCCAATTCACAAGTGGCAAATTTAAATATGATGGTCGAAAAAATATTGGAAACTGCAGTATTAAATAACCAACAACTTGCGCTTAACAAACAACCAATTGTAATTGCTGAACTTATAGAACTTGTAATAGCGAACTATAAAATATCGGCTCAGGATAAAACCATCAACTTTAAAAATAATATTGGAAATGCTGTTTTAAATGTGGATAAATTCCATTTCGGAAATGCCCTTGGAAACATCATTGATAATGCGCTAAAATACGGCGGAAAGATAATTACGGTTGAATTGTCTTCGATAAAAAATAGTGTTGAAATTGTGATTAAAGACAACGGAAATGGAATTCATAAAAGCCAAAAAGACAAAGTTTTTGAACAATTTTACCGCATCCCAACAGGAAATACCCACAACGTAAAAGGTTTTGGCATTGGTTTGTATTACACCAAAAACATTATTGAAAAACACGGCGGAAGCATTTCTATTGTTTACGATGCAAAAAACGCTACCTTGTTTAAAATTATTTTGCCAAATGCCTAATTCCGTAAAAATATTACTTGCAGAAGATGAACCCTCTTTAGGACAAATTATTAAGGAAAGTTTAGAAACCCGGAATTTTAAAGTGCTGCTTTGTGACGATGGCGAAATTGCTTACACAACTTACAAACGTGAAAATCCGCTGTTGTTGGTGCTGGATGTAATGATGCCAAAAAAAGACGGATTTACCCTTGCCAAAGAAATAAGAAAAGAAAATCCCGATATTCCCATCATATTTTTAACTTCAAAATCGCAAACAGAAGATGTTGTGCAAGGCTTTAATTTAGGCGGAAACGACTATTTAAGGAAACCTTTTAGCATGGAAGAATTGATTGTTCGCATCAATGCACTTTTAAAAAGAGGCGATTATGAAAATGGTACAGAAGTTATTAAAATTGGCAATTATCTTTTCAATGTTAAAAATCAGACACTTATTTTAAATGGTAAAACAGAAACTTTGACACATCGGGAATCGGAATTGTTGCACCATTTAATCAAGTATAAAAATCAGGTTTTGGATCGTTCTTTTATTCTGAAAAAATTGTGGGGAGACGACGATTTCTTTAATGCCCGCAGCATGGACGTGTTTATTACCAAGCTTCGAAAAAAGCTAAAAGACGATTCTTCTGTCCAAATTATTAACGTTCGCGGTTACGGATACAAGTTAATTTTTTGAAGTGCTAAAATTTTGTGTTGCAAAAGCATAAAAAATTTAAGTAAATTAGCTTTTTCTAAACCTACCTAAAAATTAATTATGCACGTAGCAATTGCCGGTAATATTGGCGCAGGTAAAACCACTCTGACCAAACTGTTAGCCAAACATTATAAATGGGAACCACATTACGAATCTGTTGATAAGAATCCTTATTTAGATGATTTCTACGCCGAAATGGAACGCTGGTCGTTTAATTTGCAGGTTTATTTCTTAAACAGTCGGTTCCGACAAATATTGGAAATCCGAGAAAGTGGCAAAAACTTAATTCAGGACAGAACCATTTATGAAGATGCCCGAATTTTCGCACCCAATCTTCATGCGATGGGTTTAATGACCAACCGCGATTTTGTAAATTACGAATCGCTGTTCGAATTGATGGAACGATTGGTTACCCCTCCCGATTTACTGATTTATTTAAGAGCTTCCATCCCAACTTTGGTTGGACAAATTCATAAAAGAGGCCGCGAATATGAAAACTCCATCAGCATCGATTATTTAAGTCGATTAAATGAACGCTATGAAGCCTGGATTACCAAATACACCAAAGGAAATTTACTGATAATTGATGTTGATAAATTAAATTTTGTGGACAATCCAGAAGATTTGTATTCTGTAATCAACAAAATTGACGCCCAAATTAACGGACTTTTTTAATTTAAACTTTTTAAGATTTAATAGCATCGAGAGAAGGTTATAGATATTTCAGGGGGATAATTGCGTTGAAACTGATTTTATAAAACCCTAAAACCGAACGGAGTCAAAACGTCAAAAAATGAGTACATTTCAAAAAATTAAGTTGACCTAAAATGGGGAAATACGTAAACGACAATTTAATAAATGATGAACGCGTTGAATTGGAAACCACTTATCATTGGATTATCTTTTTCAGTTTAAGATCACTCTTTACCTTGACTATTGCGCCACTCATCGACAAATATACCGATGAATTTGCCATCACCAACAAACGTGTCATTATCAAAACAGGGTTGATCAGCCGAAAAACTTTTGAAATGAACCACTCCAAAATAGAAAGCGTTAACGTTGACCAAAGTATTTTAGGAAGAATTTTGGGTTACGGAACCATAAGAATTGTGGGATCAGGTGGCACAAAAGAAGTGTTTCCCAATATTAGAAAACCTTTGCAATTCAGAAAGAAATTTCAGGAAATGTCTTATTAATGACCAATAAAAACCACTTGCGCAGTTTGCGGATTCCCAAAAAGGGAAACTCTTTAAAAATTATAAAGAGTGCTTGTTTGGCGGAATTGCGCTGCGGTTAGGACGGAACGACAAACAGCAAATATCCATGTGCCTTAAAAGGTTCAAAAGTAAAATAAACAGATGAAAAAAATAATTCTTAAATCAGTAATTACTTGTCCAAAATGTGGACACAAAAAAGAAGAAATAATGCCAACCGATACTTGTCAGTTTTTCTATCAATGTGAAAATTGTAAAGAAACTTTAAAACCAAATCAAGGAGACTGTTGTGTTTATTGTAGTTATGGCAGCGTAAAGTGCCCTTCAATTCAAGAGAGAGATAACTGTTGCGATAAATAATTTAAAATAATTCCATTATTCTGGCTAATATTCCAATATTGACCCCAATCATATTATTTCAGAAAATTTGAAAGACCATCAAGAATCGGAAGGATACAAATCCTGTTTTAAGGGATCGTATTAAATAGACGGCAATAAATAAGGAAAATAAAAAGTGATAAACTATTGATTACTACAATAGTCTTTCGTTTTTTTTCTATATTCTTTCATCTGTTTAATTTTTATTTTTTTGTTGGTACAGATGCTGTTCGCCATTAATCATTCTGCTGTGTATCAAAATTTGTTATGGCTCGTTTCATCTGTTTATATTTTATTTTTTATTGGTACAGATGCAGTTCGCCAATAATCATTCCTCTGTGTGTCAAAATTTGTAATGCTCGTTTCATCTGTTTAATAACACCAAAAAATATTCGCAAATCTTCCGCTTCTCATCTCAAAAATCTTAGAAATTCAGTTTCAATATAAAAGTTCCCCTTTCAAAAACGAAAACTTCCTATCGCTTGGTTTGGCAAGATTATTGAATCTTCCCAACATCGTTTTAAAGTAGTTAGAAGTTTTCTGGTTGCTGTAAATTTTTCATTTGTCATCATTTCTAAAATCTTTAGCTTAATTTTACCACTTTATAAAATTAGATATGCAGTTTTTGAAAAACCCTCTTTTTAAAAAATACCTAAAATATTTTGTTATAACAATATCATCGTTAATTATCCTAAGTCTTTTGCTCTTTATTGCCGTATATGCAGGCATTTTTGGACCATTGCCCAACAAAGTGCAATTAGCTGCCATCAGCAATCAGGAAGCGTCACAAGTAATTTCAACAGACAGCATTATCATAGGGAAATATTTTTCGCAAAACCGCACAAACATCACCTGGGATCAAGTGCCAGACCATCTTAAAAATGCGCTGATTGCTACGGAAGACAAACGCTTTTTTACCCACAAAGGCTATGATATTCAAAGTTATTTTCGTGTTTTTTTCAAAAGTGTTTTGATGGGCGACAATAAAGGCGGCGGAAGCACCCTGACCCAACAACTGGTTAAAAACTTATATGGCCGCAGTAATTTCAGCATTTTAAGCCTGCCGGTTAACAAGGTAAAAGAAATTATTATTGCGGCGCGTATTGAATCCCAGTTCACCAAAGAGGAACTTTTATTGCTCTATCTTAATTCGGTGCCTTTTGGCGAAAACCTTTACGGTGTGGAAACGGCCTCTCACAGGTATTTTAACAAATCGACCAGCAAATTAAAGGTAGAAGAATCGGCCGTTTTGGTGGGATTGTTAAAGGCAAACACCACTTTTAATCCGCGCTTGAATCCAAAAAACTCCCTTGAACGCAGAAATATGGTGTTGGATTTGATGGAAAAACAAGCGTATTTGACAGTAAAGGAAGCCGACAGCCTGCAAAAATTGCCATTAAAATTGAACTATGAAAACATTACTTTAGAAGCGCCTGCAGGATACTTTGTGCATCAGATAAAACAAAAAACACTGACACTGCTGGAAAATATCAAAGACGAAAACGGTAAAAAATTTGATCTTGAAATAGACGGACTGAAAATTTACACCACCCTGAATATGCAGATCCAAAAAATGGCCACAGACGGTATTCATAAACATTTGGCAGAAATGCAGAAAGTGCTGGACAAAGAACTTCAAAACCGCAATTTTAAAAAAGAATGGCTAGCGAAATTGAAAGCTCAAGGCAACCTGACAGAAAAAGATAAAGAAAAAAGAAATATTGAAGTGTTCGACTGGAAAGGCTTAGCAACAAAAAAAATGAATAAAATAGACAGTTTATGGCATTATTATAAAATGTTAAATGCTGCAGTGCTCATTACCAATCCAAAAAACGGCGCAATCATTACTTGGATTGGCGGCAATGATTTTAGAAAACTTCCTTTTGATATGGTGCAGTCGCACAGGCAAATAGCTTCGGCCTTTAAACCCATTTTATACGCCACGGCTTTTGAAAACGATTTTGAACCCTGCAACTATTTGGAGAACGAAGAAAAAATATATTCAGAATACAAAAATTGGGCACCTAAAAATTTTGACCATAAATTTACCCAAGACAGCACGGTTGCCTTGTGGTATTCGTTAACCCACTCCATGAACTTGCCAACAGTTGATTTGTATTTTAAAGTAGGCAGACAGAAACTTCTAAATACCTGCAACAAACTGAATTTTCCCAAAATAAAGGATGATGCGCCGTCAATGGCTTTGGGTACGCTCGATTTGTCGCTTGTTGAAATCGTGGGCACTTACGGAGCTTTCGCTAATAAAGGCCAAACAACTGAACCAGTTATGATTGATAAAATTACCGATGCCAACGGAAAAGTTTTATACAAAAGAGAAGCTGCTGAATTTGAGAAAGTTTTCAGCGTAAAAACCAGTCAAATGATTACCGCCATTTTACAAAAAGCCATCAATCAGGGAACTGGAACCAAAATACGAAACCAATATGGCATTCGGGCTGATCTTGCCGGAAAAACGGGTACCGCTCAAAGCTATACAGATGCTTGGTTTATTGCCTATACGCCCAACATTGTTATTGGAACTTGGGTAGGAGCCAGCACACCCGATGTTCATTTTTACAGCGGACAAGGTTCTGGATCTTCCTTGGCATTGCCAATAGTTGGAAATGTACTTCGCGGCATTGAAAACGACTCAAAATTGAGAAAACAATTCCTTGCCCCGTTTTCAATTCCGTATTATATTTATGATGATATGCAATGCGATCCTTACCACCAAAAAGGAATTGGCGGCTTTTTTAGAAGGTTGTTTAATTAAAGCTTGAAATTATTTATAATCTCAAAATTTGTGACTAAATCACAGCAAATTCAATCCGCGAAATAATCGCGAAAAACAACAATTCAACATAATATTTTACAGTATTTTATTTCTATATTTGATATGGACATAACTAAATATTGGTCAGCAGATTCAAATAAAACCAAGCAGGCATCACTTTTTATCAATATGTTTAATTACCGATTGCTTTGCGTAAATTTACTATAAAAAATGAAAAAAATATCGATTCTATTAATTATTGGCTTTTTAATTTTAAGTTGTAAAGATGCTGTTGAACAGCCTGATATCCTACCTGATCAAACGGTTCAGTTAACCTTAAAAAATGACTCTTTAAAAAAGGAAATTCAACTCCTTAAAAGTTTAAACGACTCCTTAATAAAAATTGGCAATGAGGAAAAAAATTATTGGTTTATACCGCAATACAACGGTTATAACTTAACCAGTAAAGGAATTACAAATCCCGAAGAATTTGTAGGAAATTCACTCCGAAAAAGAACCGACTTAATTCCTTTGGAAGCAGTTTTAGGCGGAACGATGATTTATGGCAAGATTCAATTGCTTGGAAATAAATGGATTATTGCCGATTATAGTGATGGGCATATTCAGGGAAGGGCGATATATGAATACCAGCTCAATGATAAAACAGCATTGTCATTTAAAGTTCTGGCAGCTAATGACACGGAATAAACCTTCATAAAAAATTATTTAATCTGGTTAATTTTTACAATTTCAGCATTTTTCAAAACAAGTATGGAATGTGTCGTTTTAAATTATAGATTTACAAACCCAAAGTAAACCTTTGGAATATTACCCTACATTTAACGCAAAAATATTGATTGTTAAAGTAACACTTTGTAAATGAGAAAATTGAAATTCCCCAGTGCACAAACCATATTGCTGGTTATCGCCGCACTTGTAGCACTTTTAACCTGGATTGTGCCTTCAGGAAAATATGACACCTTAACTTACAATGCCGCCGACAACACTTTTATTCGAAAAAGTTTGGAAACATCTATCGTAATTCCAGCAGAACAAGCTTCTTTAGATGAGCTTCACATCAAAATTCCCTTAAAAAAATTTACAGATGGCGCCATTACAAAACCTATAAATATTCCAAATACTTACAAGGAAACAGCCTCGAATTCACAAGGTTTTTTTGAATTTGCGCAGTCGCCCATCAAAGGAATCATAGCGGCATCCGACATTATATTCTTGGTATTGATTATTGGCGGACTCATAGGAATTATGAGTCTGACTGGTGCTTTTGATGCTGGAATCTTTTGGTTGGTAAATAAATTAAAAGGCAAAGAATATATTTTAATCGTTCTCACAACAACATTGGTGGCTTTGGGCGGAACCACTTTTGGTTTTGCTGAAGAAACCTTGGCCTTCTTCCCTATTTTAATTCCGGTATTTATCGCGGCAAAATATGATGCTATGGTTGGTTTGGCCTGCATTTTTCTAGGCTCTTCCGTTGGCTCAATGTGTTCCACCACAAATCCGTTTTCGACCATCATCGCTTCCGATGCGGCTGGAATTAACTGGACAACTGGACTTTATGGAAGAATTCTTATGTTAATAATCTGTGTAACAATTAGCATTTTATACATTTTGCGTTATGCGAAAAGAATTAAGAAAGACCCAAGCAAGTCGTTAATTTATGACCAAAAAGAAGCGATGGAATCCCATTTTAGCCATCTTTCCAAAGCGGAAATTGTTCCCTTAACTGGCAAACTTAAACTCATTTTGTTAGTATTTGCGGCTTGTTTTATCATCATGATAATCGGCGTTGCCCTGCTCGACTGGTGGTTTATAGAAATGACTTCTGTATTCTTAATTGGTGCTATTATCATAGGTTTTATCGCCAAAATAAACGAATCCGATTTTGTCAATGCATTTTCAAAAGGCGCAAGCGAATTGCTTGGCGTTGCCTTTATCATCGGAATTGCCCGCGGCGTTTCTATATTAATGGATGACGCACTCATTAGCGACACCGTACTTTATAACGCCAGCACCCTTACCGAAGGCATGAATAAAGGCTTTTTTGTAAATACACTGTTTTTTATCTACAATGGCTTGTCCTTTTTTATCCCTTCCTCTTCAGGAATGGCCGTACTTACCATGCCAATAATTTCGCCTTTGGCAGATACCGTTGGCATTGGCAGGGAAATCATTGTAAATGCTTACCAATACGGTCAGGGTTTGTTTGCTTTTATCAATCCAACTGGACTTATTTTGGCCTCGCTTGCCATTGTAAAAATTGGTTTTGATAAATGGATAAAATTTGTGATGCCTCTGGTTATTGTTCTGGTTTTGGTTTCCATGATAATGCTGACCATTTCTGTTTATTAAAATTTCAAATTATGAAAGGCGTTTTAACCATAGTGCTTTTGATATTGTCAAACTCATTTATGACCCTTGCCTGGTACGGTCACCTCAAATTTACCGAGTGGAAATGGTTCAATAAATTAGGCTTAATTTCCATTGTGCTCATCAGTTGGGGCATCGCATTATTTGAGTATTTTTTTCAAGTTCCAGCCAATAGAATCGGTTTTCGCGGAAATGGCGGTCCATTTTCTTTGCTTCAATTAAAATTAATTCAGGAAGTGATTACGCTGGTTGTTTTTGCCGCATTTTCGCTCATCGCATTCAAAACAGAAACCTTTAGGCTCAACCACATTATCGCATTTCTCTTGCTGATTCTCGCTGTTTATTTTATGTTTAAAAAGTAAATTCGACAGATTTTGTACAATTAAAACTAAAATTTAGGGCGTTCCCTTTCAGGTCGGGCTTTCCGCTAAATCTTTTTTTCCATTTCATTTCAAAAAAGGATACCGCTGCAATCCCTAACGCAAATTGAATTACGATTTAGGAATTACAATTTTAGAAGAAAAAATCCTCCGCTAGCGCGAGCGTCTCGCTCGTGACTACAAGTAATTTTAGGAATTTTTTATTTTCTTTATTTGCAATTGTGTATAGCTTTCCAAAAAAATTAGCTTACTAGTGTTATTGGGTACGAGCGGGACGCTCGCACCAGCGAGGGGGTTAAAATAGAAATTAGCCAATAATTGATTTATTGCGATTTAAAACTTTGTGAACCTTTGTGTTTTTTCTTTGTGAATCTCTGTATAATAGCTTTTAATTACACGGAGTTTCTCGGAGAGCCACGAAGTTGCACAAAGAAGATTTTAGCCATCTAGCGAACTTAGCGTAAAACTTTGCCCTTTGCGTTTATTTAGCGATTAAATGCAAAATTTAATTTAATTGATTTTTATGATTTCTTATTTGGTTTTTATCATAGAATACGCAAATTGATTTATTGCGATTTAAAACTTTGTGAACCTTTGTGTTTTTTCTTTGTGAATCTCTGTGTAATAGCTTTTAATTACACGGAGTTTCTCGGAGAGCCACGAAGTTGCACAAAGAAGATTTTAGCCATCTAGCGAATTTAGCGTAAAACTTTGCCCTTTGTATATTTTCTTTGCGTTTATTTAAAGGTTAAATGCAAAATTGAATTGATTTTTATAATTTTTTCTTGCTTTTTATCTTAGAATACGCAAATGGAACTATAGTTTTAGATAAAAATGCTAAGAATAATAGTTGTTATTTACTATTTTTGGTAATTAAAGGTAATTTATTGGGCAGACTTCCACAATCACAAAATCCTTTATTCTTAAACAATAAATAAATGATAAAAAGACTATTTTTTGGCATCATAATAACTTTTATTTTTACAGGCTGTACTATACAGGAACAAAAAGTTTCCATTGCAGCGGCTTCCGATTTAAAATTTGCTTTGGATTCCGTTATTTCGGTTTATCAAAAACAAAATCCATCAGAAAAAATTGAAGTAACTTACGGTTCTTCAGGAAAGTTTTTTGAACAAATTCAATATGATGCGCCATTCGACCTCTATTTTTCGGCAGATGTCAGCTATCCTAAAAAATTAAAAGACCAAGGATTGACCATTTCCGAAGTAAAAACTTATGGCATTGGACGGATTGTTATCTGGAGCAAAAAAATCAATCCAACTATCGAAAAAATGAACTCCTTACTAAATCCAAACTTGAATAAAATAGCCATTGCAAACCCTGAACATGCACCTTACGGAGAAAAAGCGAAAGAAAGCATGCTGTATTATAAAATTTACGATAAGGTAAAAAATAAGTTAGTTTATGGAGAAAATATTTCACAAACCGCCCAGTTTGTTCAGCTAGGCGCTGCCGATATTGGGATTGTGGCCCTATCTCTGGCTTTATCGCCCACGATGAAAAAAGCTGGCGGAAAGTACTATGTAATTCCAGAAGAATCGCATAAACCACTGGAACAGGGCTATGTTATTTTGAAACATGCCAAAAGCAATACAAACGCCTTGAAGTACTATAATTTTGTGGCATCGCCAACGGCCATCGAAATTTTAACACATTACGGATTTACCCAAAAAGCAAAGTAAAATTTAATGAACATACTCTCAGGAAATATCACAAATATTCAAGGAAGCGATTCGCTCTCATTGGTTAAAATTGAAGTTGGAAGTATCATTTTTACTTCTATTATTATCGACACTCCCGAATCCGAAACTTATTTTAAAATTGGAAATGCCGTTAAAATTTATTTTAAGGAAACCGAAGTGATTATCGCCAAAAATGAACCTTTGAATATTAGCATCCAGAATAAAATTCCCTGCACAATAATTACCATGAAAATTGGAGTAATTTTAACTGAGCTGCATTTGAGATTTGGAGATATGAACATTAAATCCCTCATAACCACAAATGCCATAAAAACACTAAATTTGAAAAATGGTGATGTTGTTTTGGCATTGATAAAAACCAACGAAGTAAGTTTATCGCCCAATGATTGATTTAGCACCTTTATGGTTAACCGCCGAATTGGCCTTAATAACCACCGCTATTTTGCTGGTAGTTTCTGTACCGCTTTGTTATTGGCTTGCCTACAGCAAATTCAAATTAAAATCGGTTGTAGAAGCCATTGTAAGTTTGCCTTTGGTGTTACCTCCTTCCGTTTTGGGTTTCTATTTGCTGGTTGCTTTTAGTCCGCAAAATGCCTTCGGAGAATTTTTAAACCAGTATTTTGACATTCAATTGGTTTTTACTTTTGAAGGACTGATTGTTGCTTCCGTTATTTACAGCTTGCCCTTTATGGTTCATCCCATTCAGGCCGGATTAAAAAATTTGCCTGTTTCACTTAAAGAAGCATCATTTACCCTAGGAAAATCGAAATTTACCACACTTGTTAAAATTTTGCTTCCCAATATAAAAACCTCTATTTTAACTGGAATTGTGTTGACTTTTGCACACACCGTTGGAGAATTTGGCGTTGTTTTAATGATTGGCGGAAGCATTCCCAAAGAAACCAGAGTGGCTTCCATCGCCGTTTATGATGAAGTGCAGGCTATGAATTATGATGCTGCAAATTTGTATGCTGGAATACTTTTTATTTTCACTTTTTCGGTTCTTTTAGGCGTTTACCTCATTAACAACTCCTTCAGCAAAGCAAACCCTCTGAACAATGATTAAATTTTATGCTCATAAAACCTTGCAAACAGCTGACGGAAAGCTTCCTTTGGATGTGTCATTTTCTGTCGAAAAAGGACAATTTATCACAATTTATGGAAATTCAGGTGCTGGAAAAACAACCATTCTCAGAATTTTGGCCGGACTTACTGACGCAGAGAAATCGCTGATTGAAGTTGATGGAGACTGTTGGGACAATTCGGAGAAAAAAATAATTTTGCCCATACAAAAACGTTCGGTCGGATTTGTGTTTCAAGATTATGCCTTGTTTCCTAATTTAACTGTTCGGGAAAATTTGACTTTTGCCCTTCAAAAAAATCATAATAAAAATATTATAAACGAGTTGTTGGAATTGATGGAATTGCATTCCCTTCAAAATAGCAAACCTCAAAATTTATCGGGCGGACAAAAACAGCGTGTCGCTTTGGCCAGAGCCATTGTGCGCAAACCAAAAATATTGCTGCTCGATGAGCCACTCTCTGCACTTGATGACGAAATGCGTTCTAAATTGCAAGATTATATTTTAAAAGCACACCAACAATACCAACTTACCACCATCTTGGTAAGCCATCATTTGCCCGAAATATTTAAACTTTCAAACAAGGTAATTTTGCTTGACAAAGGAAAAATCATCAAAGAAGGAACACCCTCTTTTGTATTTTCAGAAGAAAAAATAAGCAGTAAATTTAAACTCACAGGCGAAATTATCGCCATCGAAAAAAGTGATGTAATTTATATTGTGAGTGTTCTGGCAGGATCAAATATCATCAAAGTAATCGCCACAGAAGATGAAATAACTGCTTTAAAAGTTGGTACAAAAGTCTTGGTGGCCTCAAAAGCCTTCAATCCGATGATTCAGAAAATTAGCTAATAAATTTAAAGTAATTTCATCATAGAGGCATGAAAATTGAAAAACAAATTTAACGTTCATTTAAAAAATCATATTTTCAAAAGACTTTAGAGCAATGTCATTAAGTTAATGGAATATTTGTCATTGCTTCGGCAGTTCGCTATCGCACGTGTCCGACAAAGGAGGAATCGCATTAAATAGCTTAACATGATGAGATTCCTCGTACCTCGGAATCACAAAATAAAGGCGATAAAGTATTAACTTAATGACATTGGGCTTTAGTGGTTGTTTTTGAGCACCTCATAAAAATTATTTTTCCCATTTTTCCAAAAAATATTGTTAGCCTGCGATGCATTTCACTAAAACTGACCTCCTCAATATATTTATCAAATTAAACTTTATATTTGAAGAAAAAACATGGCGCTACTTTTAGTTTATTTATTTATTGCACTGGTTATTTCCTTTCTTTGCTCCATTATGGAATCGGTATTGCTTTCAACACCAGTATCATTTCTGATTGTTAAGCAAGAAAAGGGCAATGCATGGGCAAAAATATTTATCGATTTAAAAAGTAATATCGACAAACCTTTGTCCGCAATTTTATCTCTAAACACCGTTGCACATACCGTTGGAGCCGCTGGTGTAGGTGCTCAAGCTGTAAAAATTTATGGTGAAGCATCTTTTGGAATTGTTTCTGCAGTTTTAACCATCTTAATTTTGGTGCTGACAGAGATTATTCCAAAAACAATTGGTGCTAATTATTGGAGAGGTTTGGCCAAAATTTCAGCGCAAACAATTAGGATTATGATTATTTTGACTTATCCATTGGTTATTATGTCTGCTTTTATTACAAGAGCCATTTCAGGAAATGAAAATGAGCAATCTACCAGCAGGGAAGAAATATCTGCCTTGGCGAGTATAGGTGCGGATGAAGGTATATTTTTAGAAAGAGAGCATAAGATTATTCAAAATTTACTTAGGCTAAAGAATGTAAAAGTTACTGAAATAATGACACCAAGGGTAGTTGTGGCTGTTGCAGATGAGAATTTATCCTTAAAAGATTTTTTAAAAGATAAAGACTACCTAAAATACTCACGAATTCCAGTATATTCAGAAAATTCAGAAAATATTACTGGTTATGTATTTAGACAGACGGTTTTTGAAAAACTTGCAGAAGCTCAGCTTGAATTACAACTAGCCGAAAATCAGCTTGAATTACAACTGAAAGATATTAAACGTGAAATTGTTTTTGTTCAAGATTCAAAAGTATTGTTTAGCGTTTGGGAAATTCTTTTGGAAAAAAAGGAACATATTGCTGTTATTATAGATGAATATGGTGGCATGGACGGAATTGTAACTTTGGAAGATATTATTGAAACCTTGCTCGGGCTTGAAATAACAGATGAAAAAGATACCATTACCGACATGCAAAAATATGCGCGTGAAAGATGGAAAACAAGACAGGCAAAATACAATTTGATAAACAAATTAGATTTTGATAATGAAGAGCAACAAATCTAACAATAGCAAGAATGATTTAAGATAACAAATTCAAATTTATAGAAAATAAGCAAACTGTCAAAAATCAAATAAAAACAAGATTGCTACCTAAAATTCATCATAAAAATAGTCCGCCAATTGGCGGACTATTTAATATCTATAAATAATTTCAAGAGTTAATTGTCTGATGTTGATGTAATTACCTCAACTTTAACATCTTTAAGATTTTGAATTTCAGCTTTTACCTCTTCTGCAGTTCCTTCAAAGACTTTTTCGTCAGTTGTAACAATTCCGTTATCAATTGAAGTTGTGGTTACCGTCGCTTTTACAGACCCATCCTCATTTGTGCTCATGAGAACTTGTACTTCCTTGGAAATTTCGTGAGAAATCATTTCAGTTGGTGCATTTTCTCTTGCATACTCTGCAACTTCATCGGCAGAAAGCGCAATACTTGGCGCAATTACCAATGCCACAACCGACATTAATTTCAATAAAATGTTTAATGATGGTCCTGAAGTGTCTTTAAATGGATCACCTACAGTATCTCCAACTACGGCAGCTTTATGCGCGTCAGTTCCTTTTAAACCTTTTTCTTCAATTGTTTTTTTCGCATTGTCCCATGCACCACCGGCATTGGATTGGAAAATAGCCATTAAAACACCTGATACTGTTACACCGGCCAATAAACCTCCTAACATTTGGGCGCCACCAATATATCCCACCAAAACTGGTACCGTAATCGCCATTAAACCAGGCAAAACCATTTCCCGTAATGATGCTTGTGTGGAGATTTCAACACATTTTGAATAATCTGCAACACCATCGGCTTCATCAAATATTTTTCTGTCTTCCTCAGATGCCTTAGACATATCGGAATCATATTTTTTCATCACTACCAACGCAGCTTTTAGCTGGGGAATATCCCTAAACTGGCGACGAACTTCTTCAATCATTGCCATAGCTGCACGTCCAACGGCATTCATTGCCAAAGCAGAAAACACGAACGGCAACATACCACCCACTAAAAGTCCAGCCATAATTTTAGGCTGAGAAACGTCAATAGAAGTTAAATTTGCAGTTTGCATAAAAGCGGCGAACAAAGCCAAAGCCGTTAAAGCGGCAGAAGCGATGGCAAATCCTTTTCCAATAGCTGCAGTTGTATTTCCAACGGCATCTAATTTATCTGTACGCTGACGCACTTCTTTAGGTAATTCAGCCATTTCGGCAATACCGCCGGCATTGTCAGAAATTGGACCGTAAGCATCAACCGCCAACTGAATTCCTGTATTTGCCAACATCCCAACGGCTGCAATTGCAATACCGTATAAACCAGCAAAATGATGCGAAACTAAAATAGCTGATGCAATTAAAAGAATTGGTATTGCGGTTGACATCATTCCAACACCTAAACCAGCAATAATATTTGTTGCCGCACCAGTTTCCGATTGTCTAACAATAGACATTACAGGTTTTTTACCAGTCGCAGTATAATATTCTGTTACTTTTCCAACCAACAAACCGGCCACTAAACCAGCGATTGTTGCCCAAAACACACCCATTGATGTATATTCTATTCCTTTAAAAATCCAAGTTTGAGGCAGCATTTGATCAATCACAAAATAAGAGGCGACAACCATTAAGCCTGCTGAACCAAATTCACCAATATTTAAAGCAGTTTGCGGATCTCCACCATCTTTTACTTTTACAAAAAATGTTCCAATAATTGACATCACAATTCCGACTGCCGCTAAAATCAGTGGCAAGTATATAGCTCCTAAGCCGTCAAACGAAGTCTGAAAAGCTGGTATTGTAACAAAAGCAGCACCTAAAACCATGGTTCCAATAATAGAGCCCACATACGATTCAAATAAATCGGCACCCATACCGGCAACATCACCAACATTATCACCAACGTTATCTGCAATAGTCGCAGGATTTAAAGGATGATCTTCAGGAATTCCTGCTTCCACTTTCCCAACAAGATCGGCACCAACATCGGCAGCCTTGGTATAAATACCACCACCAACACGCGCAAATAATGCGATTGATGAAGCACCTAACGAGAATCCTGAAAGTACATTTAATACTTCAGAAATAGCCCATCCTTGTCCGCTATATAACATAAATAAAGAACTCAATCCTAAAACACCAAGGCCTACAACGCCCAATCCCATAACTGCACCACCTGCGAAAGCAACTTCTAATGCTTTTCCTAAAGAAGTTCTGGCAGCTTGCGTAGTTCTTACGTTCGCTTTGGTAGCAACTTTCATACCAATAAAACCAGCCAATGCAGAACAAAAAGCACCTACAACAAAGGATACCGCAACCATTCCGTTTGATCCTGTTTCATAAGTTCCTTTGAAATAAAGCAAAATGGCAACGGCAATCACAAAAATTGAAAGTATTTTATATTCAGCTTTCAAAAACGACATTGCGCCATCAGCAATATTCTTGGCGATTCTTGCCATTTTCTCATTCCCTCCATCTTGTTTGGACACCCAAGAATTTTTGAAAAAGACAAAAACCAGTGCCGCGACACCAAATAGAGGTAAATAACTTACGATTAATTCCATTTTTATTATTTGTTAATTATAATTAGTTGATTTTTTTTAAACAGGGCTAAAATTAGTAAAATAAGGCATATAAAAAAAAACATCATTAATTTTTAAAGATGGTATAATTTTAAGGTCTTTAATTTATCAATTATATGGTAAAAGTTCTTTTTTTCTTGTGTTCACTTAAATCATAGCGCTCGGTGCATTGCACCACAATTTCATAGGCTTCTTTAACATCTCCCCAACCGCCAACATCGACCTTCTTTTTCTCCAAATCTTTATAAACTTGAAAAAAATGTTCTATCTCTTTTACCAGATGTGGATTCATGTCGGAAACGTCATTTAATTCACTCCAAATTGGATCCGAAATTGGCACGCAAATAATTTTTTCATCTGGTCCTTTTTCATCGGTCATGTGAAATACACCAATAGGTTTAACTTCCATAACACACATAGGAAACGTTGGTTCACCCCCCAACACCAAAACATCCAATGGATCTTTGTCCAAGGCCAAAGTTTCAGGAATAAATCCATAATCTCCAGGATACATCATAGAAGAAAACAACATTCTGTCGAACCTAATTTTACGCAACACAAAATCATATTCATACTTGTTTCTACTTCCTTTTGGAATCTCAATCAATACATCAAATGTTTTATTGGTTTTACTGCCCATTTTCCCTTAGTTAAATTTTTTTCAAAAATACAAAAATCATCTTCTAACAAACGTCTAATTCCAGTAATTTTTAGAAATGAAATCCGAAGGCACCTTTTATGGCAAAATTATTGGCATTTGGCACATCTCTATAATTTCCTCTCCAGCTAAAATCAATTCTGAAAACTTTAAAAATATTACCCACCCCAACGCTATATTCGTAATATGCTTTTGTAGGTGCCACATAATTTATGTTTGATGCATTAAGTGCTATATTCTTGTCGGAAATTTCTCCCCAAACTACTTTTCCACCAACAATTTCCCGCAAATTGAGTTTTCTAAACAATGGAATTCTTGAAAAGAATCTTCCATTAAAACTGTGCTCCACATGAAGAGATGCATAAGTATCGGTTACAAATTCATAATAATCCAACAAAGAATAGGTGTTTTCAATAGTGAAATAAGACTGATTTCCAGGCACCACATTTAAGAGTCCGAGTGGTACTTCACCAAATGTTTTTCCAATTTCAAACGTGGTAAACATTCTGCCAAACCCCCCGATTAATATGGGCTGTCGGTAATAAAATTGGACTTTTTCATAATTAAAATCGCTGTTAAACATTCCTTTAATTCCTTTTGAATAATTCAAGAATAAGGTAGAATAGTTGTCACTAACATCATTTCGTTCAACGCCATAACCAATTGTTTTTCTGTTAGGCGTATAGGTTACCGTAAAATCGATTTCAGACTGTGCCAATTCGGATTTTTTAATGTTGTTTTCTTTATCAACCCAATAATCTAAATTAAAGGTATCTGGCGAAGCAGATTCCAAAGTTCTGTAGGAGGTACCAATTTTAAAATCTAAATTGTTCAGTGGCTCAATGGACATGAAAACATTCGATAAATTAATGGAAGTCAGCTTGCTGTTATCACCTGAAGAAAATAAGGAAGATGAAGCAAAACTTCTGCCCATCACATCATTAGTTGTGGTTAAGCTTACGCCAATTTGTTCCACATCTCGCCTGTTTCCGGCACCAATAATAAATCTGCTCTTCGGATTTAGCATCCATTTCCCCGAAAAACCATATTTGAATTTATTATCTTTAAATCCGTAAGCTGTGTATCCCTGCAAACGCCAAGGCTCATTTCCACCCAGATATGTTCTTCCACCTGCACGCAATCGCCATCCTTCAACATCATTTTTTCCAAAGGTTGAAAAAATATCTCCATAATCGAATTTATTAAATTCAATATAGCCCGAACCTAAAATGGAAACCAAATTATAAATGCGTTTAAATTTAGGAACTGTGGCTAGAGTGTCTAACATTTTATAGATTCCCTGTTCATTTTCATTTAATTTTTCTTGTCGGTTCTCACTCCAATAATCATCGGCTCTCGAGTAAATATTTTTATCGTAAACGTTTATTTTCTCATTATAAAAAGCATCCTCCTTTTTTTCATAGAATTTATAATTCTTAAACATGGTGGTTCTTTTGCCATACAAACCTTTCGATTTGTCCTTTTTATTCAAACTAAAATCGGACATCATATAATCGCGTTTCAACAAAAAAACCGAATCATTCATTACATCAAATTCCTGTTCAATATAAATATCTTTTACCCAGTTAATATTGGCACTTTTATTGGCCTGCATATTAATTTTTTTGATGGCAAAAGTAGTGTCATTTACCCAAAAATTACCTTTAAAAGTGAGTTCTCCTTTTCTTCGCGGATAATATAAAATATTAAAACACCATTTATTGTCGATAAAAGCACTGTCCGACAAAATATAATTATAGGTTGAAACGCCTGCGGCTTTAGAAATTGGACTTACAAAACTTTTGTCGAAAATTTTAATGTAGCTGTTATAAACATTATAATCCTCATATAAATCTTTTATAAACGCAATTACGTTTTGATTGTTTTCAAATCCTGAATTTTTATTGGCAACTAAGTCTTCCCGAAATCTTTTTCCACCCTTGTTTTTTCCATAAGATTTATAAACTGATTCATTGATAAAAATGGGCAAAAATGCTTTTCCTGTGACGTTTGATGTGTCAATTCCTTCAAAAATAAACTCCATCCCTTTGAAAAATTTACTTTTTATCATGGCACTGTCAATATTATTCATATCAAACTCCAGTTTCTCGTACTTTTCATATTGGTATTGATCAAATAAGTAGATGCCGTTCTGACGTTCTCTGGCCCAAATTTTTTCCAAAATGGCTATGGCTGGATTTCCCTTTTTCTTAACTTTTCCTCTATAAATAAAAACTTCCTTTAATAAGGAGGCTGCTTCATTTAAGGTAATTGTTAAATTAAAATCCCTGCTTTTTATCGGGACAATTTTGCTTTCGTAACCCAAAAACGAAACCTCTATTTGGGTATATGTTTTGTTGGATTCTAGATAAAACTTGCCATTTTCATCGGAAACAGTTCCAACGGAAGAACCCACAAAAACAATATTTGCAAATGGAATGGTTTGATTTTGTTCATCTTTAACAACACCTCCAATTTTTACTTGAGAAAAACTAGAAAAAAAAACAAATGAAAACAGAAAACTTAGAAAAATATTTTTTTTTATCATCATAAAAAAACCTTTCGGGGTTAGTTTGAAAGGAAAATGTTGCGCAAATTCTATGCCTTTATTTTTTATACAATACTTCTTTTACCGCATTTACAACATCATTTGCATTTGGCAGCCATTCTTCCAATAAAACTGGAGAATAAGGTGCAGGTGTGTCTGCAGTAGTAATTCTTTTTATGGGTGCATCTAAATAATCGAATACATTTTCCTGTACTTGAAAAGTAATTTCCGAAGAAACACTGCCAAAAGGCCAAGCTTCTTCTAAAATAACCAAGCGGTTTGTTTTTCTAACCGATTTAAAAATTGCTTCGCTGTCCATTGGTCTGACGGTTCGCAAATCTATAATTTCGACTGAAATTCCCTCTTTTTCTAAAATATCAGCGGCTTTATAAGCCTCTTTAATTATTTTTCCAAATGAAACTATTGTTACATCCGTCCCTTCTCTTTTTATGTCGGCAACCCCGATTGGAATAATATATTCACCATCTGGCACTTCGCCTTTATCTCCATACATTTGTTCAGATTCCATAAAAATAACTGGGTCATCATCTCTAATTGCAGCTTTTAACAAACCTTTTGCGTCATAAGGGTTTGAAGGTACTACCACTTTTAAACCTGGCGTATTTGCAAACCAGTTTTCAAATGCCTGTGAATGTGTTGCTCCCAACTGCCCCGCAGATCCAGTTGGACCACGAAATACAATAGGACAATTTATTTGGCCGCCCGACATTTGTCTGATTTTTGCGGCGTTATTTATAATTTGATCAATGCCCACCAAGGAAAAGTTAAAAGTCATATATTCAACTATCGGTCGGTTTCCGTTCATGGCAGAACCAATCGCAATTCCTGTAAAACCCAATTCGGAAATAGGTGTATCAATTACGCGTTTTTCCCCAAACTCATCCAACATTCCTTTTGAAGCTTTATAAGCTCCATTATATTCGGCAACTTCTTCTCCCATTAAGTAAATAGTTTCATCCCTGCGCATTTCTTCACTCATTGCTTCACAAATCGCTTCTCTAAATTGTATAGTCTTCATTTTAATCTGTTTTTTAGGATTTGCAAAATTAAACAATTATAACAGTTCTTTCAAAAAAAATGACGTCTTAATAAAAAAATTGCTATGCGTGCATAATATCTTAAAAATAAATAGTATATTCGTAGCATAATAAACGATTAAAGACGTGTAATTTTATACCAAATTTCAAAATACCTAATTCCATGAAAATATTAGTTTGTATCAGTCACGTTCCAGACACCACATCAAAGATTAATTTTGTTGAAAATAATTCAAAATTCGACACCAGCGGTGTGCAATATGTGATAAATCCTTATGATGAATTTGTATTAACAAGAGCCATGTGGTTTAAAGAAAAACAAGGAGCCACAATAACTGTTGCCACTGTAGGAAATGCTACAACAGAACCAACTTTACGCAAAGCTTTGGCTATTGGTGCCGATGATGCCATTAGAGTAAATATTGAAGCTTTAGATGGTTTTACCGTTGCAAAAGAATTGGCTGAAGTGGTAAAAAACGGCGAATATAATTTAGTGCTTGCCGGAAAAGAATCTATCGATTATAACGGTGGAATGGTGCCTGCAATGCTCGCAGCCTTTTTAGACTATAATTTTGTAAACGCATGTATCGGACTTGAAATTGACGGTGATAAAGCCACTATTTCACGTGAAATTGATGGGGGAAAAGAAATGCTTTCTGCAAATCTTCCTTTGATTATTGCTGGACAAAAAGGTTTGGTTGAAGAAAAGGATTTGCGAATTCCAAATATGCGTGGCATTATGATGGCGCGTCAAAAACCGCTAATTGTAGTAGAATCTTCCAATGGAAGTGCAAAAACAGCCATCGTTTCATTTGAAAAACAGGCTGCAAAATCAGCTTGTAAATTAGTTGATGCAGACAATGTAGGTGAACTCATTAATTTATTGCACAACGAAGCAAAAGTTATTTAAAAATTAAAAATATAAATTCATTTTAGTTTTAATTTTAGAAAAACAAATCTAAAATCTAAAATCTAAAGTCCAAAATCTTAAAATAATATGTCAGTATTAGTTTTTGCCGAAACATCGGAAGGAAAATATAAAAAATCTGCTCTTGAAGTGACTTCCTACGGAAAAAAAGTTGCAGAGCAATTGGGAACCAACTTAGTGGTATTGACGATAAATTCAAATGACCCTTCAATACTATATAATTATGGTGCTGAAAAAGTTTTAACCGTTAAAAATGACGCATTGAAGATTTTTAATGCTAAAATAATTGCCAATGTTGTTAAACAAGCTGCTGAAAAAGAAAGCTCACAAGTTATCATCATCGATTCAAATGCGAATGGATTGTACTTTGCGCCTATGGTTGCAGCCAATTTAAATGCGGGTTTTGCGAGCAATGTGATTGCGTTGCCAAGTGAAACCTCACCATTCACCGTAAAAAGAAAAACATTTTCCAACAAAGCATTTAACAATACACAAATACTATCCGATATTAAAGTGATTGCACTTGCAAAAAATTCTTTTGGATTGGTTGAAAACAAGGTTTCGGGAACTGCTGAAGAATTTTCTCCTATTTTGGTTGAAAGTAATTTAGTTTCTACCGCAATTGAACAAACTTCAGGTAAGGTTACTATTGCAGATGCCGATATTGTAGTTTCAGGAGGAAGAGGATTAAAAGGACCAGAAAATTGGGGAATGATAGAAGAGTTGGCCAGCGTTTTGGGTGCTGCAACAGCATGTTCAAAACCAGTATCAGATTCGGGATGGAGACCTCATAGCGAACATGTTGGACAAACAGGAAAGCCAGTTTCTGCAAACTTATACATTGCTATTGGTATTTCAGGTGCCATTCAACATTTGGCTGGCGTAAACTCTTCAAAAGTTAAAGTGGTTATCAATACCGATCCAGAAGCACCTTTCTTTAAAGCAGCAGATTATGGTATTGTTGGCGATGCTTTTGAAGTAGTTCCAAAATTAATTGAAAAGTTAAAAGAATTTAAAGCGAATAACGCATAATTTTATTAAATTGTGCCTCAAAATAAGGCTGCCTAATTATTGGGATAGAATCCTTTGATTAGACAGTCTTTTTTGTTAATTTTAACTTATGAGTTTAGTTCGCCTAAATATTAAAGGGATATCTTACAGCCAAACACAAAGCGGTGCTTACGCTTTGGTTTTGAGTGAAGTGAATGGTTCCAGAACGTTGCCGATAGTTATTGGAGCTTTTGAAGCACAGTCCATCGCCATTGCTTTGGAAAAAGAAATTAAACCTCCTCGTCCGCTAACACACGATTTATTTAAAAGTTTCGCAGACCGGTTTCACATTGTAATTAAACAAGTAATCATCCATAAATTGGTTGATGGCGTATTTTATTCAAGTTTAATTTGTGAACGCGATAAAATTGAAGAAATTATTGATACACGAACTTCCGACGCAATTGCTTTAGCAACAAGATTTAATGCCCCAATTTATACTTATGAAAATATTTTGGACAAAGCAGGAATCTATTTAAAAGCCAAAGATGAATCAACAGACGAAAAAGGGCCTTTAAGCATTGAAAAATTAATTGAAGAACCTGAAAAAGCAAGTTCGTATTCAAAAGACACCCTCGAAGAATTAGAAGAAAAATTAAGCAAAGCTGTTCAAAATGAAGATTATGAATTGGCCGCAAGAATTCGTGACGAAATAACTAAACGCACTTCATAACAACAAACTTTATGGTAAAAAAAATAAGCTTGGCTACCCTATTTCTCTTCAGTATTTTTACAGCAAACGCACAAGAAACCATCCAAGATACAATTATTGATAACCAAGGATTCACAACAGCCTCTTTATGGCGCGGGATACTTGGAATGGTGTCTTTGCTTCTTATTGCCTATTTGTTAAGCAGTAACCGAAAAGCCATTAACTGGAAAACAGTAGGCGCAGGTATAACCGCTCAATTGCTTATTGGTATAGGTGTTTTAAAAGTCACTTTTGTTCAGCGAATATTCGAATTTGTCGGTGGAATTTTTACAAATATTTTAGACTTTACCGCTGCAGGAAGTGAGTTTTTATTTGGTGGATTAATGAATATTAATTCCTACGGATTTATATTTGTATTTCAAATTTTGCCTACTATTATATTCTTTTCAGCATTAACTTCACTCTTATTTTATCTGGGAATTATCCAAATTATTGTAAAAGGAATGGCGTTGGTGTTAACAAAATTATTGAAAATTTCAGGTGCTGAAAGTTTATCGGTGGCTGGGAACATTTTTTTAGGTCAAACAGAAGCACCTTTAATGATAAAAGCTTATCTGGAAAGAATGAACCGCTCAGAAATATTATTGGTAATGATTGGCGGAATGGCCACTGTTGCTGGTGGTGTTTTGGCCGCTTATATCGGATTTTTAGGTGGAAATGATCCCGTTTTACGCTTGCAATTCGCTAAACATTTACTGGCAGCCTCTGTAATGGCAGCCCCAGGAGCTATTGTAATCTCAAAAATGTTATATCCGCAAACTGAAGAAATTAATACCGATGTAAAAGTTTCCCAAGAAAAAATAGGATCAAATATTTTAGATGCTATTGCAAACGGAACCACAGAAGGATTAAAATTAGCCGCCAATGTTGCTGCAATGTTGTTGGTTTTTGTAGCTTTAATTGCCATGCTGAACGGTATTCTAGGATGGATTGGCTCTGTTACCCAATTAAATGGGCTGATAATGGAATACACCCCATACCAACAATTTTCTTTGGAATCTATTCTGGGAACTATTTTTGCGCCATTAATGTGGTTGATTGGTGTTGCAAGAGAAGATATGATGTTGATGGGACAATTGTTGGGCGTAAAATTAGCTGCAAGTGAGTTTGTGGGATATATTCAATTGGCTGAGTTAAAAAACATGGCCAACATAACGCATTTTACCTACAGCAAATCTGTTATCATGGCCACTTATATGTTGTGCGGTTTTGCTAACTTTGCTTCAATCGGTATTCAAATTGGCGGAATTGGCTCTTTGGCACCTGGACAAAGAAAAACATTGTCGGAATTTGGCCTAAAAGCAGTAATTGGCGGATCAATCGCATCTTTGTTATCTGCAACAATTGCCGGAATGATTATTGGGTAAGGCCCCCAGCCGCCGAAGGGGGAATTTTTGATTAATTTCTTAAATTAATAAATAGAATGTTGTATAGTTTATAACTGAACAAATAAACGCCTAAACACATAAACAATGTTATGAAACAATATCTAGACTTAATTAAATACGTTCAAGATAAAGGAACGTCAAAAGAGGATCGAACAGGCACTGGAACAAAAAGTGTATTTGGCTATCAAATGCGGTTTGATTTAGGTAAAGGATTTCCTATGTTGACCACAAAAAAACTGCATTTAAAATCCATTATTTATGAATTGTTGTGGTTTTTAAAAGGTGAAACCAATATTCAATATTTAAAGGAACACGGTGTAAAAATATGGGATGCCTGGGCAAATGAAAATGGCGATTTGGGCCCAGTTTACGGACATCAATGGCGGAATTGGAACAGCGAAGGCATTGATCAAATTACGGAATTGATTAATACCATAAAAACAAATCCCGACAGTCGGAGAATGCTAGTTTCCGCTTGGAATCCGAGTGTTTTACCTGATACTTCTTTATCTTTTGCTGAAAATGTTGCCAATGGAAAAGCAGCATTGCCTCCGTGCCATGCCTTTTTTCAATTTTATGTGGCTGACGGCAAATTATCCTGCCAGCTATACCAACGCAGCGCCGACATATTTTTAGGCGTGCCTTTCAATATTGCTTCATACACCTTATTTACCATGATGGTTGCGCAAGTTTGCGATTTAAAACCTGGGGATTTTATCCATACTTTTGGTGATGCGCATATTTATAGCAATCATATTGAACAAATTAAATTGCAATTATCAAGAACGCCAAGAGAATTGCCAAAAATGGAAATTAATCCATTGGTAAAAAACATTTTCAATTTTAAGTTTGAAGATTTTACTTTGGTAAATTACAATCCGCATCCGCATATCAAAGGAGACGTTGCTATTTAACATTCAATATAAATTTTAGCCTAAAAAATTAATTTGTCAACAAATCGTCTATAGGAATTATTAAAATTTAATAATTCTTTAATAGTCCGTTTGTAAAACTTTTAATATATTTAGCATTCATAAAGAAAAAGAAAAATGGAAGCACCTAAACTAAAAATCGCGCTACTTAAAAGAATTATTGAAATTAATGATTTAGAATTATTAAAATCCCTCGAAAGTCTTTTTAACACTTCCGATAAAAACATTTCAAAATTTTTGGAATTGGCCAATGAAAAGCTGCTACAAGGAAACGAAAATGAAACGGAAGATTTTACTGCCTATATAAAAGAATGGGTTAAAAACATGTAATTATGGACACCATAAAAGAACAACATGAATTGTACGAAAATGCGCGAGCACGTGCAAAACAAAAAAAGAAACTGTACTATCATTTTATTGCGTTTTTAGTTGGTGCCGTTTTTTTAATACTGCTTAACAAATTTTTAAAAGTTGGTGAAAATGTTGTTGAAAATTGGTTTGTTTGGGCCATCCTTTTATGGTTTTTCTTTTTTATGTTACATTTTATAAATGTGTTTGTTACCCATCGTTTTATGGGTAAAGATTGGGAACGTGCACAAACGGAAAAATTGGTAACGGAGCAAGAAATAAAAATTACAAAATTAAAAAAAGAAATGGCTGATGAATATACCAAAAAGGCTGAGAAAGCACAAGAACTCTATAATTTTGAAAAAGATAAAAAGGAGAGTGATTTAGACAATGCCACAGAAGAATGGTAACAATAATAGCCGCTATTGCTGAGAATAATGCCTTAGGAAAAAACAATCAATTGATTTGGCATTTACCAGCCGATTTAAAACGTTTCAAAAAAACAACTTTAAATCACGTAGTTATTATGGGACGAAAAACTTTTGAATCGTTGGGCAAACCACTTCCTAACCGAACCAATATCATTATTACCCGCGATAAAAATTATAAAGCTGAAAGTTGTATTGTGGTAAATTCTTTAACAGAAGCACTTAAAGTTGCAGCAAAAGAAGATGAAAATCCGTTTATTTTAGGCGGTGCAGAAATTTACAAACAAGCAATTCCATTTACAGACAGACTCGACCTGACTTTTGTTTACCATAAATTTGAAGCTGATGTTTTTTTTCCTGAAATAGATAGAAAAATCTGGAAAGAAACATCAAGGGAAAATTTTAAGGCCGACGATAAAAATAAGTATGATTATAGCTTTGTAACCTTCGAGCGGATTGAAATAAACCTTATTTAATGTCCAGGACAAAAGGCATTCTTGCCTGCATTCCTTTTATTTCTGAAAAATGTTTTAGGATTTGGTAGGTTTTATAATTTTCCAAGCCCAATGCTTCAATCATCGCTTTTTCTTTTGATTTCATAAAGGGAAGACCGCTAAATTTCTCACCAAAATTCAATTTATAATCTGGGTAATTACGCACTTTATAATCCGTAACTACTGCCAATTCTGCAGCATAACTTATCGCATCATTCAAATTCCCGAGTTCATCAACCAATCCATTTTGCAAAGCATCCACACCAGCCCAAACACGACCTTGAGCAATACTATCAACTGCTTCAACACTCATATTTCTTCCTGCAGAAACCCTTTCTAAAAACGCAGTATAAATATCTTCAACTCCTTCCGTAGTAACAGTTCTAAACTCATCAGTAATCGGTTCAAAAATGCTATAACTCGGACTTTTATTAGTGCTCACCTGTTCTGCATTAATTCCAATATTATCAGCCAATTTACTCATGTTAGGGATTGCTCCAAAAACACCTATAGAGCCAGAAATAGTTGTAGATTCGGCGAAAATTTTATCTGCATTACATGCAATATAATAGCCTCCAGACGCAGCAACATCACCCATTGAAACAACTAACGGAAGTTCTTTTTTGGTCACTTCCAGTTCTCTCCAAATTAATTCTGAAGCCAAGGCACTTCCTCCAGGCGAATTTATTCGCAATACAATTGCCTTTACATTTTTATCTTTTCTCGCTTTACGAAGGGATTCTATAATTAATTCCTGTCCAATTAAATCCTTATTTCCTTTCCCATATATTATTTCTCCTTGCGCATAAATTACGGCGATTTTATTAGTGGCACTTGAAATAACACGACCTTTTCCTAAAGAAATATAATCTGAAAGGGTAATTTCAGGCAATTCACCATCAGTTGAAATACCTGAGGCTCTTTTTAATTTGGTTTCATATTCATCCAAATAAACAGCCGCATCAACAAGTTTGTTTTCCACAGCCAAAGTAGCATTTCGCGCCCATAAATTATCAGCAATAATGTTGAGTTCTTCAATTGTTTTATTTCTGCTTTTTGAGACATCTATCAACAATTCACCCCAAATAGACTGTAAGAATGAAGTGATTTGCTCTCTATTCTCATCGCTCATTTTATTGTATAGAAATGGCTCAACAGCACTTTTATATTTACCGTGTCTAATCACTTCCATTTTCACACCAGTTTTATCCTGTAAATCTTTAAAAAATAAAACTTCGGAAGACAAGCCCTTAAATTCAATTCCTCCTAAAGGATTCATAAAAATAGAATCAGCCACAGAACTTAAATAGTATGATTTCTGATTGTAAACATCTCCATAAGCCATAATAAATTTACCTGACTCCTTAAATTCTTCCAGTTTATTTCTGATGGCCTTAGTTTGTGAAATCCCCGCATTTACATTAAGTGTATTGATGCTTATTCCAGCAATATTCACATCATTTTTTGCATTTTCAATGGCGTTGATAATTTCATTCAAACCCATTTTTTCATCAGCAAAAGCAAAAAATTCATCAAGAAAATCAGTGCCTTTTGGTGCATAATCCTTTACCAAAGCATCTAATTTAATTACCAGAACCGAATTGTCTTTTACCACAACTTTTTCAGATTCACCAAATGCCATTGCTATCACAACAAACATCATGAACAAAATGCCCAATGCAATTAGAGTTCCAAGAATTGATGCTAATAAATTTCCTAAAAATTTCATGTTAACCTTGAGTTTAAAATCTGAAAAAAAGTTTGTAAATGTTTATAAATTGACGTGCAAAGATACGTATTTATCTGATACTTTTCTTTTCTTTGCACTCACTTTATGCAAATTCTAAGACCTACATATTTATCGTTGGGAAGCAACCAGGGAAATAAGCTTGAAAATTTACAGCAGGCTATAGATTTGATTGCTGAAAAAATAGGTGCTGTAGTAAAAACATCCTCGGTTTACAAAACAGAATCTTGGGGTTTTAAAAGTGATGATTTCCTAAATATCTGCATTCAAATTTCTACAGCCTTAAACCCAGAAAATCTTTTAAAATCAATTCAGGAAATTGAGCTTTTATTAGGTAGAAAAAAAACTTCTGAAACTGGTTACAAAGCACGAATTATTGATATTGATGTGCTGCTTTTTGATACGGAGATTATTATTTCAAAAGAGTTGATGGTGCCGCATAAAGACATGCTAAACAGAAAGTTTGTGATGATTCCCTTGGCAGAAATCGCCCCCAATTTAATTCATCCTATCACAAAACAGCGCATACAAACTTGTATGGAAAATTGTACCGACAACAGCCAAATTGAAAAGACCAATTTAACGCTTAAACGCCCAATTTCGCTCTCTGAAAAATTTAATTATATTGCTATTGAAGGAAATATAGGATCTGGTAAAACGACACTTGCCACAATGATTGCCGAAGATTTTAATGCGAAAATTATATTGGAACGCTTTGCCGACAATCCGTTTTTGCCAAAATTTTATGAGGACAACGATCGCTATGCTTTTCCATTGGAAATGAGCTTTTTGGCCGACCGTTATCAGCAGCTTTCGGATGATTTGGCGCAGTTCGATTTGTTTAAAAACTTTATCGTTTCGGATTATTACATTTTTAAGTCGCTAATTTTTGCGCAAATTACTTTGCAAAAAGATGAATTTTATTTGTACAGAAAGATGTTCGACATTATGTACAAAGAAATTTCAAAACCCGATTTATATATTTATCTTTATCAGGATACCCAGCAATTAATTCAAAATATTAAGAAAAGAGGTCGAGATTATGAACAAAATATCGCTCCAGAATATTTAGATAAAATTCATCAAGGTTATTCAAGTTTTATTAAAACCGAAGAAAATTTGAAAACGCTCATTATTGATGTTTCTAAAAAAGATTTTTTAAACAATCCAGAAGAATACAAAGAAATTATTGCGCTAATAAAAAGGCAATAGTTGTTGGTTGTGGTTGTTTCAAGTTTCAAGAACCAAACGATTCAACAAATATTCAACACTTCAAATTTCAGAACGGACAGGTCGCGCTTTTAGAACGGACAGGTCGCGACCTGTCCCTACAACACAATTACTTTTTCTGCAAGTCTAATTTTTCAGCAAAATAATCGCAAAAATCAAGCATTGTAGCGCTCATTTTTTGATCATTTGTTGCACGGTAAAATGAAGTTGACATAGAAACCAATGTTTCATGAAAAAATTGTTTCATTTCATCAATCGGCATATCTTTTGTCCACAAATCCATTCTAAGTGTTTCCTTTTTCTCAGGATTCCAAACAGATATCATCAATGCTTTTGCTTTCTCATCTTTAATTTTGCCGTCATCGGCGGTCCAGTTTATTGTTTCAGGAACTTTATTTTCGTCTAATCCAACAATAAATTCAATTTTTGATTTTTGTGTTACTGCCATTACTTTTTGGGTTTATATTTTGATTTTTTAAATATTTCTTCAGCATCAGTTTGTAAAAGTTGCTGTAAAGTTACATTATTGTTATTCATGTATGCTCTTACAATTTGCCAGCCCATCCAAATTCCAATTTTACCCGGAGATTCTTTATCAATATCGATATAAAATTTTGAAAATGGGGCGTTCGCTATAAAACGATCATACAATCCTGAATCGGTACTGTACAACAATTTTTTTTCAATAAAATATTTCCATATTTGAGCTTCGTTGGTCATTGCCCATTCATACTCGGTTTCATTATACCCTATTTTTCTGGCATCGGAAATCGAAGGCAAATAGCGGTCAATCATATACATTTTTTTACCGGCACCAATCACCATATCCAAAAACTTCCGACTTTTATCTGCCGTAAAATAACGGTCACTTATGGCACTGGCCATATCAACAATCAATTGTGATTTGTCGAAGTTTTGTGATAAATAAACAGGAAAATCCTGATACACTTCACTGTTTTTTCCCAAATACATATCCAAGGAAACAAACAGCAAACTGTCCGCATAAACAATCTTGTTTTGGTAATCCAGGTCTGTGATTAAAGTAATTATTTTTGGAGGATTAAAATTTGGATGCTCATATTTTACATGCTTAAACAAGTCCTCTATTTGTGCTTTTTCATTTTCAAAATCTCCAAAAACAGCTTGTGACTTTTTATACAATTCCCTTTCTTCTTTATCTTTTATTTTATTAAGCCAAATACTGTCGTTTTGTATGGGAAACAGATAAGGAAATTCCTTTTTAAGGGACGGAAGGGTTGTTTCATCCGATTCATAAAATTTTTGTTCAAACCTATCTACAGAAACAACAACCTCAATATTTGACACATCAACTTTTTTTGCAATTTCTTTTTTACAGGAAACTGAAAATAATAAAACAATTGCAACAATTAAAAGTCTGTTCATTAATTTCTATATTTACACTTCTTAGCTTAAAAAATCAAATTTACTAAATAAATTAATTATGAACGTCAAAAAAGTTATTGAATACATTGTAAATTGGTTAAAAGAATATGCCGAAAAATCGAAAGTAAATGGTTTTGTGATTGGTATTTCTGGTGGCATAGACTCTGCGGTAACTTCAACATTGTGCGCCAGGACTGGCTTTCCTGTTTTGTGTGTGGAAATGCCAATCCATCAGGATAAAAGTCAGATTTCAAGAGGAAAAAAACATATTGAACAGCTTAAAAATAGCTTTAAAAACGTCACTTCCGAAGAAATAAATTTAACGGCAACTTTTGAAGAATTTAAATCTGCAATTCCAACTTATGGAAATTTAGATGCCGTAAACTTATCATTGGCAAATACCCGTGCGCGTTTACGAATGACCACTTTGTATTATTTTGCAGGAATTCGAGGTTATTTGGTGGCGGGAACAGGAAATAAAATAGAAGATTTTGGCGTGGGATTTTTTACAAAATACGGCGATGGCGGCGTTGACATAAGTCCAATAGGAGATTTAATGAAATCTGAGGTTTCTGAAATCGCAAAATATTTAGGAGTTAATGATGCCATTATAATGGCTGCTCCTACCGATGGTTTATGGGGAAATGACAAAACTGATGAAGATCAAATTGGCGCCTCTTATCCTGAATTGGAATGGGCGATGAAACAGGTTGAATTGGGTAAAAGAAATTCCGATTTTATTGATAGGCAAAAAGAAGTGTTTGATATTTACACGAAAAGAAACCGCGCAAACAAACACAAAATGATTCCAATACCTATTTGTGAAATACCAGAAGAATTGAAAATAGAATAGAGATAAAAAAACCAATTAGGCAATATGTCAATTAAAAAAATATCACAGCCTTAATTCCAAGTACGTGAGTGTCAACTACTTGATACTCGACATTAAAGCATATCAAATAAAACAAATTATTAATTGTCAATTGCCCGCTACAATTTAAATGTAATCACAGGCAATTTTGCGTGATTAGCCAAATCTTCCCCAATACTTCCGATAAATAAATGAGCCAAACCTCTTCTACCACTGGTGTTTAACAAAATAGCATCCGCATCAATTACTTTGGAGAAATTTAAAATCCCAGCTTCCACAGAAACATCGTTGTATATATTTAAGGTATAATCACCCAAATCAAAATCATTGATAAAGTTTCGTATTGCATCACTTGATTCTTTGGTAGTTTCAAAATTATGTATCGTATTTATTTTAAGCAAATGCAGTCTCGCATTAAAAAGCGATGCAAAATTTAATATTTTTTGAAATGCATTTCTGTGATCAATTTTAAAATTCGAAGCAAAAACTATATTGTCAATTTTAAATTTATCTACCTCCTTTTTAATAACAAGTACGGGAATATCTGAGTTTCTAACCACCTTTTCAGTATTGGAGCCCACCAACATTTCTTCAAGTCCTGAAGTTCCTTTTGAACCCATAACGATTAAATCAGCATTTTGCTTTATACTTTCATCAATAATGCCATCATAAGCTTTGTGAAACTGCACAGAATCTTCCACTTCAAGTCCTTCAAAAAAAGGTAATTTTTTAAATTCCTCAAATTTTTCATGAGCGCGACTTAAAAATAACAAAGCCGAAGGCGTATTGCTTGAAGAACCATAGCCAGCAGGGTCAATAATGCCTGTGGGAAGCTCAAGCATGTGCAGTAAAAATATTTTTGAATTTGTGTGTCTTGCAATATCAGATGCCACTTTTGCCGCATATCTTGCTTGATCAGAAAAATCAATTGGAACTAGAATACTTCTCATAAAAATTCATTGTATAGTTTATAATCCTAAGGCTAAGTTAATAATTTTAAATTAAAATAAACATGAATTTTTATCATTTAAAAAAACTTAGTATATTTGCACGGAATTAGAACAGAAAAAGGACTAGGAGGGGACAATAAGTCCCCTCTTTTTATAGGATGATACAAAAAGAAAAAGTTATAAATTTGGTAAAAGAAGCGATTGAAGAAAACCCAGCGTTGTTTTTGATAGACTTAGCTTTTTTACCAGAAAATAAAATTTTTGTTGAAGTTGATGGCGATAATGGCGTAACTTTAAAGGAATGCATTAGAATTAGCCGAGGAATTGAACATAATTTAGATAGAGAAATTGAAGACTTTTCCTTAGAAGTTGCTTCTCCAGATATTGCAAATCCTTTAAAAGTTAATCGACAATATAAAAAAAATATCAACAGGGTTTTAACCTTAAAGTTAAATGACAATACCACTGTTGAAGGTGTGCTTAAAAGTGTAACTGATAATGAGGTGGAGTTGGAATGGAAAACGCGTGAACCAAAGCCTTTAGGTAAAGGAAAAGTTACGGTTATTAAAAATTCAACCTTCCCTTTTAGCAATATTTTAGAGGCAAAAGTGAAAATAATATTTTAATTAAGAGAATGCATGGAAAATTTAGCATTAATTGAGTCGTTTTCAGATTTCAAAGGAGATAAAAATATAGACAGAGTAACCCTTATGGCTATACTCGAAGAGGTTTTTAGAGCTGCTTTAAAAAGAGAATTCGGATCTGATGACAACTTTGATATTATTATAAATCCGGACAAAGGTGATTTAGAAATTTGGAGAAATCGCGTTGTTGTTGCTGATGGAATGTCAGAAGATGATAATGAGGAAATTGAGCTTTCAGAAGCCCGAAAAATTGAACCAGATTTTGAAATTGGTGAAGATGTTTCGGAAGAAGTTAAATTAGTTGATCTTGGCAGAAGAGCAATTTTAGCCTTGCGCCAAAACCTAATTTCAAAAATACATGAACACGACAGCACAAATACTTTTAAACAGTTTAAAGAGTTAGAAGGAGATATTTATACGGCTGAAGTTCATCACATTCGTCACAATGCAATCATTTTGTTAGATGACGATGGCAACGAAATCATATTGCCAAAAAACGAACAAATCCGTTCAGACTATTTCAGAAAAGGGGATTCTGTGCGCGGAATCATTAAATCCGTAGAATTACGCGGCAACAAACCCGTAATTATTTTATCAAGAACTGCACCCGAATTTTTAGTGAAATTATTTGAACAAGAAATTCCTGAGGTTTTTGATGGATTGATAACCATTGAAGGTGTTGCAAGAATTCCTGGCGAAAAAGCAAAAGTAGCCGTTGATTCTTATGATGATAGAATTGACCCAGTTGGTGCCTGTGTAGGTATGAAAGGATCTCGTATTCACGGCATTGTTCGTGAATTGGGCAATGAAAATATAGATGTTATCAACTTTACTAAAAATACCCAACTTTACATTGCAAGAGCATTAAGCCCTGCAAAAGTCGTTTCTATGAAAATTCATGAAGAAGAGGGACGAGAAGATGGCAAAAAAGGAAGAGTTGATGTATATTTATTACCTGAAGAGGTTTCAAAAGCGATTGGAAAAAATGGCGTGAACATTCGCCTAGCTTCACAATTAACAGGCTACGAGCTCGATGTTCAACGTGAAGGTGTTGAAGCGGAAGATGATGTTGAATTGACAGAATTTTCTGATGAAATTGAAGCTTGGGTTATTCAGGAATTTAAAAATATTGGTTTAGACACTGCAAGAAGCGTCTTGGAAAAAGACATCAATGAACTTGTAAGCAGAACCGATTTAGAAGAAGAAACCATTTTAGAGGTTCAAAGAATATTAAGAGAAGAATTTAAAGATTAATCTTAAATTTCTCAACACAAATTGGCAAAAATAAACATTGTATGGCTGAAGACAAAACATTAAGACTGAACAAAGTATTGCGAGAATTGAATATCTCATTAGATAGAGCTGTTGAGCATTTAGCATCTAAGGGTTTTGAAATTGAAGCAAGACCTACAACCAAAATATCTAATGAAGAGTATGAGGTATTATTGGATGGTTTTCAGACCGACAGAAGTAAAAAAGCTGCTTCGAAAGAGGTAAGTGAAGAAAAAAGGAAAGAAAAGGAGTCCTTAAGAATCGCTCACGAAGAAATTGCTGAGAAACATCGCCTTGAAGAAGAAGCCAAAAAAGTTGTTATTAAAGCCAAAGCTGAAAAATTAGAAATTAAAACCGTTGGTAAAATTGATATTGAGCCAAAAGAGGCAGTAATTGAGAAAAAAACAGTTGTTGAAGAAGAACCTAAGGTTATTGCTGAAGAAAAACCTTCTGTAGTTGAACAGCCTATACCTGTAGAAACAATTAAAGAAAAACCTGTTGAAAAAGTACCAAAAGTTGAAGCTGAAATTGAAGAAAAACCTATTGAAAAGCCTTTAGAAACAGAAACTCCAAAGGTTGAAGAAAAAACTGTAAAGGTTCACAAAAAACCTGTTCTAAAAAAAGCAGCACAACCACAGGAAAAAGAAAAGAAACAACCCGAAATTATTGAGGAAACAGCACCTACAGAAGCTGAAATATTAGAGTCCCAAACAATAGAAACAAAATATTCGAAGTTAGAAGGGCCTAAAATTATAGGTGAAAAAATTGATTTAAAACAATTTGAACGCCCAAAAAAGAAAAAACATGAACCTGCTGTTAAAAAAGAAGACGCTGATGCAAATAAGAAGAAACGCAGAAGGATCGTAAAAAAAATGCCTGTACCAATAACGGGGCCTAAAAAACAACCAATTCTTGCAAAAAACAAAGGAGACAACAAAGCACCAATAGTGCGTGGTAGAAAACCTTTGGTAAAAGAAGAACCTTCTGAAGCTGATGTTCAAAAACAAATTAGAGAAACCTTAGAAAAACTTCAAGGTAAATCTAAAAAAGGAAAAGGAGCAAAATATAGAAGAGATAAAAGAGATACCTACCGTGAGCAAACTGAACGAGAATTTGAACAACAAGAAGCTGAAAGTAAAATACTTAAAGTTTCGGAATTTGTTACGGTAAGCGAAATTGCCACCATGATGGATATTCCTGTTACCAATGTTATATCAGCCTGTATGTCTTTGGGATTAATGGTAACCATGAATCAGCGATTGGATGCAGAAACACTTAGTATCGTTGCAGAAGAATTTGATTACAGCCTTGATTTTGTTGGAGCGGAAGTTGAAGAAGCAATACTCGAACAGGAAGATGATATTGAAGGTTTAAAACCAAGAGCACCAATTGTTACCGTAATGGGACACGTGGATCACGGTAAAACTTCATTATTGGATTATATCCGTGAAGAAAATGTAATTGCCGGAGAATCTGGTGGAATTACTCAGCACATAGGCGCTTATGGCGTAAAATTAAAAAACGGTCAAAAAATTGCATTCTTGGATACTCCTGGTCACGAAGCCTTTACGGCAATGCGTGCTCGTGGAGCTCAGGTAACGGATTTGGTAATTATTGTTATTGCTGCTGATGATGATGTGATGCCACAAACAAAGGAAGCCATTAGCCACGCTCAAGCGGCTGGTGTGCCTATTGTTTTTGCCATCAATAAAATTGACAAACCACACGCCAATCCTGAAAAAATTAAGGAACAACTTTCACAAATGAATTTATTGGTTGAAGATTGGGGTGGAAAAATCCAATCTCAAGAAATATCAGCCAAAACAGGTCAGAATGTTGAGGATTTACTCGAAAAAGTATTGCTTGAAGCTGAAATGTTAGATTTAAAAGCAAATCCGAACAAAAGAGCCGTTGGTACTGTTGTTGAAGCCTTATTGGATAAAGGTCGTGGGTATATTTCTACAATTCTTGTACAGGATGGAACATTAAAAATCGGTGACTATATGCTTGCAGGAAAACACAGCGGTAAAGTAAAAGCTATGTTTGATGAACGTGGCAATAATATGAAAGAGGCTGGACCTTCTACACCAGTTTCAATACTCGGTTTGGATGGAGCACCACAAGCTGGAGATAAATTTTACATTTTTGAAGATGAAAAAGAAGCAAAACAAATTGCCTCTAAACGTTCTCAATTACAACGTGAACAATCTGTAAGAACACAACGTCACATTACATTGGATGAAATTGGAAGAAGAATTGCCTTAGGAGACTTTAAGGAATTAAACATTATTCTAAAAGGTGATGTGGATGGTTCTGTGGAAGCCTTAGCTGATTCATTCCAAAAACTTTCAACGGCAGAAATTCAAGTTAATATTATTCATAGAGGTGTTGGTGGCATTACAGAATCAGACGTATTGCTGGCCTCCGCATCTGATGCCATTATTATCGGATTTAACGTAAGACCTTCAGGAAATGCGCGAATATTAGCAGACAATGAAGAAATTGATATCAGAACATATTCCATTATTTATGATGCCATCAACGATTTACGTGATGCAATGGAAGGAATGTTATCTCCAGAACTAAAAGAAGAAATTACTGGTAATGTTGAGATTAGAGAAATTTTCAAAATTTCTAAAATTGGAACCATTGCTGGTTGTATGGTTGTAAGTGGTAAAATTTTGAGAAGTTCTAAAATTAGAATTATTAGAGACGGCGTTGTGATTCATTCAGGGGAATTAAGTTCGTTAAAACGTTTTAAAGATGATGCGAAGGAAGTCTCAAAAGGCTACGATTGCGGACTTCAAATTAAAAACTTTAATGATATTGAAGTAGGTGATTTGATTGAAGCTTACCACGAAATTGAAGTTAAGAAAAAACTTAAAAGAAATTAACATATTCAATTTTATTTAAAACAAATACTTTTAAATAAGTACCTAAAAAAAGCTAGCATTTACGCTAGCTTTTTTTGTTTGCCAATTGCCCGCAGGCAGCATCTATGTCTTTTCCTCTGCTCCTTCGTACATTCACAATAATATCATTCATTTCTAAAATACTGATGTAATCGGAAATAACCTGTGGTTTTGCCTGCTGAAAATTTGGGTCGCCAATTGGATTGTACTCAATTAAATTTACCTTACAAGGCACATATTTACAAAATTTAACCAAGGCCATAATCGCTCCTTTGCTGTCGTTAATTCCATCCCAAACAACGTATTCATAAGAAACCCTATTGTTCGTTTTGGCATACCAATACTCCAGTGCTTCTTTTAAATCTTGCAGCGGAAAATCTTTGGTAAAGGGCATTATTCGATTTCGAACTTCTTCAATGGCTGAATGTAAGGAAACTGCTAAATTAAATTTCACTTCATCATCTGCTAATTTTTTAATCATTTTCGGAATTCCAGAAGTGGAAACTGTGATACGTCTTGGTGAAATTCCCAGACCTTCTTCAGCGGTAATTTTTTCAATGGCTTTTAAAACATTGTTATAATTCATCAATGGTTCACCCATTCCCATAAAAACAATATTTGACAATTTATGGTTATAATACAACAAACTTTCCTTGTTTATGGCAGCTACCTGATCATAAATTTCATCAGGATTTAAGTTTCGCATCTTTTTTAATTGGGCCGTCGCGCAAAAACTGCAATCTAAACTGCAACCAACCTGACTGGATACACAAGCTGTTGTTCTAGTTTCGGTTGGAATTAAAACAGATTCCACAATTAAACCATCGTGTAGCCTAACCGCATTTTTCACGGTTCCGTCGGCACTACGCTGCATCATATCAACTTCAATATGGTTAATCACGAAATTTTCTTCCAGCATTTGACGTGTTTCTTTTGAAATATTAGTCATATCTTCAAAAGAATGGGCACTTTTAACCCACAGCCATTCATAAACCTGATTTCCCCTAAATTCCTTATCCCCTTTTTCCACAAAAAAATCGCGTAATTGGGTTTTGGTTAAAGCACGTATGTCCCTTTTTTTTATCATTTTTAAATCAACTTTATAAAAAAGATTCCCGCAAAGTGCGGGAATTTAATTCTTAAAAACAACTTTTTAATTATATAATTAACATTGCATCGCCGTACGAATAAAATTTATATTTTTCTTTAACAGCTACTTCATAAGCTTCCATTAAAAAATCGTAACCCGCAAAAGCAGCAGCCATCATCATTAGCGTAGATTTTGGTGTATGGAAATTTGTAACCATACAATTGGCAATGCTAAAATCATAAGGAGGGAAAATAAATTTATTGGTCCAACCGTTGTATGAATTTAAATGATTGTTAGATGAAACTGCACTCTCAATACCGCGCATTACCGTTGTGCCCACAGCACATATCCTTCTTTTTTGGTCAATAGCTCGGTTCACAACATCCACAGCCTCCTGCATAATAACCAACCTTTCAGAATCCATTTTATGTTTAGACAAATCTTCAACCTCAACAGGATTAAATGTTCCCAATCCCACATGCAAAGTAATTTCGGCAAAGTCAATACCTTTTATTTCCAAACGTTTCAGTAAATGCTTGGAAAAATGCAATCCTGCAGTTGGGGCTGCAATGGCGCCTTCATGTTTTGCATAAATTGTTTGGTAGCGTTCTTCATCTTCTTTTTCAACGGCTCTTTTAATATATTTTGGCAATGGGGTTTCCCCTAATTCTTCCAGTTTTTTTCTGAATTCTTCATAGGTTCCATCATATAAAAAGCGCAATGTTCTCCCTCTTGAAGTGGTGTTGTCAATGACTTCAGCAACCAAACTTTCATCATCGCCAAAAAATAATTTATTTCCGATTCTTATTTTTCGGGCTGGATCAACTAATACGTCCCACAACCTACTTTCAGCATTTAGTTCTCTCAATAAAAACACTTCAATACGCGCGCCTGTTTTCTCCTTTTCACCATACATTCTAGCAGGAAAAACTTTCGTATTGTTCAAAATCATTAAATCTCCTTCATCAAAATAATTAATTATTTCTTTGAAATTATGATGTTCAATGGTATGTTTTTTTCTATCCAAGATCATTAATCTCGATTCATCCCTGTTTTCTGCCGGATATTCTGCCAATAAATCTTCTGGTAATTCGAACTTAAATTTTGATAATTTCATGTAGTTATTTTAATTATATTTTAATGATCAAATGAAAAAAAGCTATGAGTTCTTTACTTAGAAAATAAGCTTTTACCTTACTGTTTCTTCCTTACTTCTGTTAGAAAGAGCGCAAAGATACAACATCCGCATAGGCGTTGTCAAGTGTTTTAGAATAAAAGTTTGTTTTGCAGACTTTTAGCGGCAGATTTCAGCAAAATCTTTCCAAAAAGTCGGATATGATTTTGAAACAACGTTGGCATCTTCAATTTCAATGGCAACTTTTACCGCCAAAGGTGCAAAAGCCATGGCCATTCTGTGGTCATCATAAGTTACAATACTTATGTTTTCATTTATTTTGATTGAAGGTTTTAAAAGCAGCGTTTCGTTTGTAATAATAACATTACCACCCAATTTTTCCAATTCATTTTTTAAAGCGACCAACCTGTCGGTTTCTTTTATTTTCAAGGTGTGAAGTCCTGTCAAATAACATTCAATCCCCAATCCAAAACAAGTTACCGCAATGGTTTGGGCAATATCTGGCGCATTAATGAGGTTTAAATTTAATTGTTGGTTGTTGGTTGTTAGTTGTTGGTTTAATAGTTTGATTGAATTATGTTCAAAAATAGTTTCAACACCTATATTCTGATAAATAGTTGGTAAAACGGAATCGCCTTGTAAGCTGTTTTTTTTGTAGGATGACAAGGTTATTTCAGAATTTGGGCTAAGCGCACACAAGCTGTAATAATAAGAAGCTGAACTCCAATCAGATTCTACCACAATCGTTGTAGGTTCAATAGCTACCTTTGATTGAACGGTAATCAAATTATCTTCCCAAACATAGTCAATTCCCAATTCAGCCAACAATTGCAAGGTCATCTTTATGTAAGGAACAGAAGTGACTTCGCCTTTAAATTTTAATTTCAATCCGTTTTTTAAAGTTGGTGCGATCAACAATAAGGCTGAAATGTATTGACTGCTCACATTTCCTTCAATTTCAACAAAATCTTTCGCTAACTTTTTACCTGAAATTTTTAAAGGAGGAAAACCATCTTTTTCCAAATATTGAATATCCGCACCTAATGAAGTTAAGGCTTCAACCAAAATTTTTACGGGTCGGTCTTTCATTCTGTCCGAACCAGTCAAAACAATTTCAGTACCTTCTTTTACTGAAAAATAAGCTGTTAAAAAACGCATCGCCGTTCCAGCATGGCCAATATTTATTTCAGAAGAAGTGCTTTTCAATGCCTTTTGCATCAAAACGGAATCATCGGAATTGGAAATATTTTCAATCGTTAAATTCGGATAAAACTGCTGTAAAATCAACAAACGGTTTGTTTCACTTTTTGACCCTGTAATTTGGATATTTCCTTTTACAGTTTTATTAATTTTATTGATTTTCAACGATTTCATCCTAAGTATAATTTATGACTTTAAATAAAATTATTTTTAATAGA
>JAQVGD010000290.1 GCA_028696945.1 Lutibacter sp. | reverse complement strand
CTTCAGAAACCATACCGTTCGCGCGCATATATTTATCTACTGCCTGAGAAATATTTTTTCCCACAGCTTTAACTTCATTGGCTATTTTTGAATCATTGGAAAGTTTATTTTCTTTCAGAAAGCCTTCATATTGCGCAAAACTGGCCGGCAATATTTCGGCATCACTCACTAAATTAATACGTTGTCGGCCTGTAATTGGAACAGTGCTGCAGCTTATCATAAATAACATAAGCAATGAGAGCGAAATAAATTTTTTCATTTTTATCGGTTTTTTTAGTTAAGAAATCCTTTATGCATAAAATTACAAATTCTATCTTTACCTGCAAAATTAACCATTTTATGGATACGCTTGCCAATAATATCACAACACAGCCAATTACTGTATCAAAAATTCCTGCATCAATTATTTTAACAGGAAAAATACTGCAATTTATTGCGCCACCGTTGGCCACTTTGTTCGCTATTAAACTTTTTAGGACACCCATTCGTTTCAAAACTCCCGCACGAGAAAAAATGATGGCCGAAAGCGCGCAGAAGAAAATGGTGCTGATTCCTGAATTAAATAAGGAAGTGATGGTTTACTCCTATGGCTATTCAAAAAGAAAAGTATTGTTGATTCATGGCTGGTCGGGAAGGGGAACGCAACTTTTTAAGATTGCCGACAAATTGCTGGAAAATGGTTTTATGACGATAAGTTTTGACGCTCCGGCACACGGAAAATCGACAGGAAAAACGACGATGATGAATGAATTTGTTCAAACTGCCCTGCATTTGGAAAAGGAATTTGGCCCTTTTGAAATTGTTCTCGGACATTCATTGGGCGGAATGACAGTTTTAAATGCTCTTAAACAAGGATTAAACGCAAAAAAAGGCATCGTTATTGGTTCAGGAGATGTAATTTCGGATATTATCAAGGAATTTGTGGCAAAAATCCAATTAAAACCTAAAATGGCCGATAAAATAAAACATCGATTTTATAAGAATTTCGGGGAAGACATTGATAATTATTCAGCTTATATTGCCGCAAAATCGGTGAAAATTCCCGTCTTGGTAATTCATGACACAGAAGATATTCAAGTGCCTGTAAGTTGTGCGCACCATATTCGTCAAAACTTGGAACAAGGCGAAATTTTAATTACAAATGGCTTGGGGCATAGCCGTATTTTAAAAGACACCAAAGTGATCGATCGAATTGTGGAATTTATTAACAGAAATTTATAGCATGAAAAATTTATCTTTAGCGTTCATATTGATGACGCTTTTTGGATGCAACAGTTATTCACAAGAAAAAAACAAAAAAATTATGGTTAAAAAAGTGGTTAAAACAGAGGAGGAATGGAAAAAAGAATTATCTCCTGAACAATATTATGTATTGCGGCAAAAAGGAACAGACAGACCAAGTGAAGCCGGTTACACCGCTCATTTTGAAAAAGGAACTTACCATTGTGCCGCCTGTGGTTTGCAGCTTTTTGAATCGGGCAGCAAATTCGAATCGCATTGCGGATGGCCTTCTTTTGACGATGCCATTGAAGGAACCGTAAACTATGTTTCGGACAGAAGCCATGGAATGATTCGCACAGAGATTGTTTGCGCTTCTTGTGGTGGACATTTGGGTCATATCTTTGACGATGGACCAAAAGATACCACCGGAAAGAGGTATTGTGTGAATACAACTTCCATTAAATTTGTAGCCCAATAGCCCACGAAGGAGGAATTATTCTCCTAATTGATAAAAGGCTGTTGTTTAAAAAAGACTTAAAGTTGAGAAATTATTAAATGGGATTTTCCAAAAATAACAATAATCTTTAAAACTGCCATGTCAAAAATTAATCCACTAGCTTCAACATTGATTGATGATTATATTGCCTCAAAAGCAACTTTTTCAAAGGAAATTCTTAAATTACTTCGAAAATTAATCCATCAGGCAGATTCAGAAATTATTGAAGATTTCAAATGGAATGTTCCAGTTTTTCATAAAAACAACATGGTTTGTGGCTTTGCCGCTTTTCAAAAACACGTTTCGATCACTTTTTTTAACGGCGTAAAAATGAGCGATAAACACAACTTATTCTCTAGCGATTGCAACGCAAAACATCTAAGGACAATTAAGTTGCATTCTATTTCTGAAATCAACAAAAATCAGCTTCTTGACTATTTTAAAGAGGCTGCTTTATTAAGTAAAACAGGCATCAAGAAAATTGAAAGCAACAAAGAAATTGCTATCCCCGAACTTCTTCAAAAGGCTTTAAACAAAAATAAATTGGCTAAAAAGAATTTTGAAAATATGGCTTATACTTATCGAAAAGAATATGCTTTACAAATTTCAGGAGCTAAACAAGAAGCAACAAAGTTGAAAAGGCTTAAACGGATAATTTCCAATTTAGAGCAAAATATTAAAATGCATGAGCAGTATAAAAGCTAATTAAATTAGTAGGACAATTAAAATTTATTTTCTGTAATAGACTCGTATCAATACTATTAATTCCATTTAAGGGGGGGTAACTAGACTAAAAATTTTACTAAAAGCATAAAAGATTTTAATTAGCCAGTCTTTTTCAAAAACCAATCCAGTTAAGTAAATAAATTTGAATTAAACAAATAATCTTTTTACAGCACCAACACTTCAATTTTTAATAGCATTTTAGTATCTTTGTGCTTTCTAAAAAACGAGGTAAACGACTATGTTCAATAATTTAAGCGATAAATTAGATAAGGCCTTTCACACCCTGAAAGGACACGGAAAAATTACAGAAATAAATGTTGCTGAAACACTAAAAGAAGTTCGAAGGGCTCTTTTAGATTCCGATGTTAACTTTAAAATAGCAAAAAACTTTACCGATACCGT
>JAQVGD010000099.1:3069-12245 GCA_028696945.1 Lutibacter sp. | reverse complement strand
GGTTCAAGATTATCTTGAGCATCATAGAAATCCATCTAATAAAGATAGTGATGATAATATTATTTTGGAATAAGAATTTCATTCTTCATAGAAACCTATGGACTTGCAGTCCATAGTGGTTTAGTTATTTCAACAATTAGTCCAATTGGTGCCTTAACCAGAGCCACTATTGGTGAAATGATTGCTTCGCCGCAACTTAAAAAAATGATGCGCCAAATTGCTGATGAAATTGTGGCTGTTGCCAAAGCAAAGGGAGTTCATCTATCGGGTGATATTATGGATAAGCAATTTCAGATGATTGAGTCTCAGCCTTATAACACAACTTCTTCTTTGCAACGGGATATGATGGAAGGAAGACCTTCGGAATTGGAAGCGCAAACGGGCACCATTGTAAAAATGGGTTTAGAGTTGGGAATTCCCACTCCCATAAATGCATTTATATACACTTGTTTATTGCCTCAGGAGAATAAAGCGAGAAGCCCAATGTCATTAAGTTAAGGGAATATTTGTCATTGCTTCCCCTCGCTGGTGCGAGCGTCACGCTCGTACCCAATAAGGCTAAAACTGCCAAAACTAAGATTAAGTTAAATAAGAAACAGATTGCTTCTGCTTTTTTCAAAAGCCTCGCAATGACGCGGTTTTAATTGACCTTTTTGGAATGACCCCTCGCTGGTGCGAGCGTCACGCTCGTACCCAATAACAGTACTAACCTGATTTTTTTGGAGAGTTATACACAATTGTAAATAAAGAAAATAAAAAATCCCTAAAATTACTTGTAGTTACGTAGTCACGAGCGGGACGCTCGCGCTAGCGGAGAACTGAACAATGTTAAAACCGAAAGGGCACTTTTACTGGAAAAATTATTTTTAAATGCAGGTATTACCACCAAACTGACAGAGAATATTCAAACAGAAATATGGTCGAAGTTTTTATTTATTTCAACAATTAGTCCAATTGGTGCCTTAACCAGAGCCACTATTGGTGAAATGATTGCTTCGCCGCAACTTAAAAAAATGATGCGCCAAATTGCTGATGAAATTGTGGCTATTGCCAAAGCAAAGGGAGTTCATTTATCGGGTAATATTATGGATAAGCAATTTCAGATGATTGAATCTCAGTCTTATAATACAACTTCTTCTTTGCAACGGGATATGAAGGAAGGAAAACCTTCGGAATTGGAAGCGCAAACGGGCACCATTGTAAAAATGGGTTTAGAGTTGGGAATTCCCACTCCCATAAATGCATTTATATACACTTGTTTATTGCCTCAGGAAAAAAGGGCCAGAAGCCCCCTAACCCCCAAAGGGAGAATTTAAGAAAAATTTGAAAAATTTGAAAGTTCATTTCATAATTTTTTTAAAATCGTAATTCAACCCGCGTTAAGGATTGCAGTGGAAATACTTTTTAGCGATTTTTCGTCGATAAAAAGATTGCAACGAAAAGCCTGACCGCCTTTTCGGCGGGAACGCCCAAAAGATTGTTAAATTAACGGTATTTTTGATTTTTTACTGATTAAATAGACCCCAACAACGACCATTAAACAACTGAAAATTTTAACAAAACCAATATCTTGCGCATATTCATCAAAATTTAATACAAAAGCATAAATGGCGACCATAATAAAACTGACTACGGGCTGCAAATAAATATAACTGCCTGCTATGGAAGGTGCCACTTTGCTCAAGGCATAAATATTAAACAAGTAGGTTAAAAAGGTAGTTCCGAGCACAACAAACGCTATTGTTAGGTAGGTATGCGACGTAAACGCAGCGAAATCTGTACTTAGCAAATCGTTGATGCCAAACGGGAACATAAACAGAAATCCGAATAAAAATGCCCAACTAACAATGGTAATTGGGTTGTATTTTTTCATTAATGGTTTTACCAAAACCAAATATAAGGCATAAGTGCTGGCGTTTATAAAAACAAATGAATTGCCTAAAATCGAACTGGTTCCACCAGCTTTTTCCCCATATAAAATTAAAATAACCGCTCCGGTAGCGCCAAGTGCAATGCCAATAAGTTTAATGAGCGTAATTCTTTCTTTTAAAATAAAAGTGCTAAAAACCAACACTAAAACGGGAACTGCGGTAATGATAATGGACGCATCTATTGGTGAGGTTAAACTTAAGCCGTTAAAGAAAAATAACTGATTGGCGGCGATGCCCAAAAATCCGCAGAGAATTAGCAAAGGGAAATCCTTTTTGTGGATTTTCTCTTTGATAAACGATTTGATTATCCAAAATAACAATCCGGCTCCTAAAATTCTTAAAAAAACAAATGCTGAAGGTCCAATTTTATTTGGCATTACACCTTTGGCGACAATGTGGTTAATTCCGTAAATAATGTTGGCGCCAAGCAAGGCCAAATGCGCTTTATAGTTGGATTTGTTCAAGATGTTTTTGATTGAAAGTTGAAATTTACATCTTTTGCTAAAAATAAACTGGTACTATCTAAACATTTAATCCTATATATAATCAGAGGCGATTTATTCAAAACAAACATTTTACAGTTTTCTTTATAAAACGTAACTTCGCATCTTTAGAAATGGAATAGCAGTATGGAATATAATTTTAGAAAGATAGAAGCCTATTGGCAAAAGTATTGGGCCGAAAACCAAACGTTTAAAGCAGAAAACCCTGCCCTGAGCGGAGTCGAAGGGAATTCAACCAAACCAAAATATTATGTTTTGGATATGTTTCCATATCCGTCGGGTGCCGGTTTGCATGTTGGCCATCCGCTCGGTTATATCGCTTCCGATATTTATGCACGTTACAAACGCCATAAAGGATTTAACGTATTGCATCCGCAAGGCTACGATTCTTTTGGGTTGCCGGCTGAGCAATATGCAATTCAAACGGGCCAACATCCTGCAATTACCACGGAAGAAAATATAAAAACGTATAGAAAACAATTGGATCAAATCGGATTTTCATTCGATTGGTCGCGTGAAGTTCGCACTTCCGATCCCAATTATTACAAATGGACACAGTGGATTTTTACCCAATTATTTAATTCCTGGTACCATAAAACAACTGATAAAGCTGAGGATATTTCAACCTTAATTTCCATATTTTCTTCAGAAGGAAACAGCGAGGTAAAAGCAGCTTGCGATGCCGATATAGAAAAATTTTCTGCGGAGGAATGGAAAAACTTTTCCGAAGAAAAACAACAAAAAATACTGTTGCAATACCGATTGGCTTTCTTGTCGGAAACCGAGGTAAACTGGTGTCCTGGCTTGGGAACGGTATTGGCAAATGATGAAATTGTGAACGGCGTTTCTGAACGCGGCGGCCATCAGGTTATTCGCAAAAAAATGATGCAGTGGAGTATGCGAATCACTGCTTATGCACAACGCTTGTTGGACGGATTGGCTAAGATAGATTGGCCACAACCACTAAAAGATTCACAAACTTATTGGATTGGCAGAAGTGAAGGGGCGATGGTTTCTTTCAAAGTCCTATCCCCAGCCCTTTCCCAAGGAAAGGGAGTTAGAGATTCGGGTTATTTAACAGGGAATCAAGATATTGCTCATGTTTTATTGGAAAGAGCCAAAGAAATGAGAGCCAACCCAACACAAGCAGAAGCATTTCTTTGGGAGCAACTGAAAAGTAAAAAATTAGAAATTAAATTTAGGCAGCAACATTTAATAGATGATTTTATTGTTGATTTTGTGTGTTTATCTAAAAAACTAATCATTGAGGTTGATGGCAAAATTCATGAATCTCAAATTGAAAAAGATGCGGAAAGAACTAAAATCCTTGAAAATAAGGGATACAAAGTAATTCGCTTTACAAATGAGGAAGTAATTGGAAATATTGATGAAATTATTTCAAAAATTAAAGAAGAACTCCTATCCCCGACCCTTTCAGAAGGAAAGGGAGCAAACAAGGACAATGAAGTCCTTCCCTTGGGGAAGGATTTAGGATGGGATATTTCTGTTTTCACCACACGCCCCGACACCATTTTCGGGGTAAGTTTTATGACTTTAGCACCCGAACACGATTTGGTGCCAATCATTACCACACCTGAACAAAAAGAAGCTGTTGAAGCTTATATAAAATCGACCGCAAAACGCAGTGAACTGGAACGTATGGCCGATGTAAAAACCATATCTGGGGTATTTACAGGTGCGTATGCCTTGCATCCGTTTACGCAAAAAAAAGTGCCAATATGGATTGGAGATTATGTTTTGGCGGGCTATGGAACTGGTGCTGTAATGTCCGTTCCTTGCGGAGATGAACGCGATTATGCATTTGCAAAACATTTCAATCTGGAAATTCCCAATATTTTTGAAGGGATTGATATTTCTGAGGCAGCTTATGCCGACAAAGAGAACTCGGTGATCACAAATTCCGATTTCTTAAATGGCTTGCCTTACAAAAAAGCGATGAAACGTATTATCCACGAAATAGAACAACGTGGTTTTGGTTATGGAAAAGTAAATTTTCGCTTGCGCGATGCCGTTTTTAGCCGTCAGCGTTATTGGGGAGAACCATTTCCTGTTTATTATAAAAACGGTTTGCCTCAAATGATTGACTTAAAATATTTGCCGATTGTATTGCCAGAAGTGGAGAAATATTTGCCAACAGAAGATGGAAAACCGCCATTGGGAAATGCAAAAATATGGCATTGGTTAGAAGTAAATGGAGTTGGAAAAATTGTAAGCAAAGAGGAGTTTGAAAATTCCTCCCCTTTGGGGAGGCTAGGAGGGGCTTTGGAATTAAATACCATGCCAGGCTGGGCAGGAAGTTCTTCCTATTTTATTCGGTATATGGATCCGCATAACAGCGAAGAATTTGTGAGCAAAGAAGCCGTTAATTATTGGCAAGATGTTGATTTGTACATTGGTGGCAGTGAACATGCAACCGGACATTTATTATATTCTCGTTTTTGGCAAAAATTCTTGTTCGATAAAGGTGTTGTTCCTGTTGATGAGTATGCAAAAAAACTAATTAACCAGGGAATGATTATGGGAACGAGTGCTTATGTTTACAGAGCTTCTTTTAGTTTTACGCCTTATAGTGATTTTAAAACGATTAATTCTTTTGAGCAGATATCTGACATAGTTGATGAATATTGTATGAAAAATGAGAATGGAATTTTAATTTCATTAAATGTTGTTAAACGATACAAATCGGGAGAATTGAATTGGAATAGTTTAAACTCTGTAACAAAATTCAAGAATGAAATATTAAATATGTTAGAATTTAGAGGTGTTGATGTTGTTGGGATGGAGTTAATTACAAATGGCGTAGTTTATCCAATTCACGCAGATGTTTCACTAGTAAACGCTTCTGACGAATTAGATGTAGAAGCTTTTAAAAATTGGAGACCAGAATATAAAGATTATGAATTCATTTTAGAAGATGGAAAATACATTGTTGGTCGCGAAGTTGAAAAAATGTCGAAATCCAAATACAATGTGGTAAATCCAGATCAGGTTTGTGAGGAATACGGCGCGGACAGTTTGCGGATGTTCGAAATGTTTTTAGGTCCGCTAGAGCAGTCGAAACCCTGGAAAACTTCAGGAATTTCAGGAGTGCTTAGTTTTTTAAAGAAGTTGTGGAAACTTTATATAGTCGATAATAAATTTTCGGTTTCAGAAGCCGAACCTTCAAAAGAAGAGCTTAAAATTCTGCATAAAACCATTAAAAAAGTGGAAGAAGATATTGAAGATTTCTCTTTCAATACATCGGTTTCCACCTTTATGATTGCCGTTAACGAATTAACCGCTTTAAAATGCAATAAACGCGCGATTTTAGAACCCATGGCAATTTTAATGGAGCCTTATGCACCGCATATTGCTGAAGAATTATGGAAAAATTTAGGACATACAGAATCCATTTCAAAAGTTGATTTCCCAGTATTTGAATCAGTACATTTGGTTGAAAGCATAAAGGAATATCCAGTTTCATTCAACGGTAAAATGCGTTTTAAAATAGCATTGCCTTTGGATATCTCCGTACAAGAAATAGAAGATGCGGTAATGGTTCACAAAAAGACACAAGAACAATTGCAGGGGCGTATTCCTAAAAAAGTAATTATTGTTCCGGGAAAAATTGTAAATATAGTTGGCTAAAATTCAAAATTTCAAACAGAATTAAATGAACGATAATTTCGAAATCATAGGATTGGTGGCTGGGATTTTAACAACTTCAGCTTTTGTGCCTCAAGTGTATAAAACATGGAAGGCAAAATCGGCCGAAAGTTTATCTTTAACGATGTTTTTGGTATTTTTTGTTGGAATTATTTTATGGTTGATTTACGGAATACATATTAATAGCTTGGCCATGATTCTTGCAAATGCAGTTACTGGTTTTTTGGCCTTGTTGCTTATTTTCTTTAAACTGCGCTATAAATAATGGATATGGTATGTTTATTGTGATTTGACAGTACATTTATTATTATATTTACTTCAAATTTTGGCATGAAAATTAAACGACTTTCGTTACGTATTAGAATATTTTTAGCAATGATATTGTTAATATTATTTTCAACAATTCTAATTGCATCTGTTACCATTTATCAATATAAAGAACAAACCGACGAATACAATAAGGGAAGGTTAGAGCGGAAAGAAGCGTCTGTTAACGCAGCAATCAATTATTGGCTTAACAGTGGCAATACATTTCCACTAGAGACCAAAAACTTGCCTTATATTTTTAAAGATAAAATATATGAAATTTCCAATATTGAGAAATCAGAAATAAATATTTATGATTTAGAAGGAAATTTAGTAAAAAGTTCCCATTCTGGATTTGTTAAAAGTGACGCGCCTGTTTTATTATCCAGTTCTATTTTAGACGCCATTTCCGACAATGTACAACACATTTACGTAACTATAAAAGTAATAAACAACAACAGTTATCAATCGTCCTATTCTTATATAACCGATAATAAATTTAAACCCTTCGGAATTTTAAACATAAGATATATCCAAGATAATACGGAGCAAGACAAGGACCTGAAAGAGTTTTTATACAGGTTGGGATTTGTATATATTTTTATGTTTATTTTTGCTATTTTATTGGCGTATTTTTTATCGAGCTATATTACAAGATCATTAAAAGCAATAACGGAAAAAATTAGCCAAACACGTTTAAGCAAACGAAATGAAAAAATTATATTAGGAGACTCCAGTATAGAAATAGGCACTTTGGTTAATGCCTACAACGAAATGATTGATGAATTGGAAGAAAGTGCCGTAAAACTGGCAAAGGGCGAACGCGAACAAGCTTGGCGAGAAATGGCAAAACAAGTGGCGCATGAAATTAAAAATCCGCTAACACCAATGCGTCTTACCGTACAAAGTTTTCAACGGAAATTCGATCCCAATGACCCGAATATTCAGGATAAAATACATGAGTTCAGCAACATGTTAATTCAGCAAATTGACACTTTGAGCACCATTGCTTCGGCATTTTCAAATTTTGCAAATATGCCTGCACAAAATAGAGAGGAGATTGATGTTGTGGAAGTTGTTAAGAATGCTTTGGATATTTTTACGGAAGATTATATTTATTTTTTCTCAAAAAAGAAGTCCTTCATTGCCAAATTAGACAAAACACAAGTTATTAGAATTGTGACAAACTTGGTTAAAAATGCCACACAGTCTTTAGATGGTATTGAAAATAAAAAACTGGAGGTTACCGTTGATGAGGATGAAGAAAATGTTTGTATAACAATTGCGGATAATGGGAAAGGAATTTCCAAGGAAGATGGAGAACATGTTTTTGAGCCAAGATTTACCACAAAAAACAGTGGAATGGGATTGGGATTGGCGATGGTAAAAAACATTGTTGAAGCCTACAAAGGCACTGTTACATTTACTTCCCAAACTAATATAGGAACCGTTTTTAAAGTTAAATTACCTAAAAATTAAATATTATGAATTTCGAAAACATTATTGTATCACAGAAGGAAAATATAGCGATAGTTACCATTAACAGGCCAACAAAATTAAATGCATTAAACAAAAAAACAATTGAAGAATTACATGTGGCTTTTAGCACTTTGGAATCCGATGCCCATGTAAAAGCAATTATTATAACTGGTAGCGGTGAAAAGGCTTTTGTTGCCGGTGCCGATATTTCTGAGTTTGCGAATTTTAACATGGTAGAAGGAACAGAATTGGCGCGACAAGGCCAAAAAATCTTATTCGATTTTGTTCAAAATTTAAGTACACCAGTTATTGCTGCAGTAAACGGATTTGCATTAGGAGGCGGTTTGGAATTGGCAATGGCGGCACACTTTAGGGTTGCAAGCAACAATGCAAAAATGGGATTACCAGAGGTTTCTTTAGGTGTGATTCCCGGTTATGGCGGCACTCAAAGATTGCCACAATTGGTAGGAAAAGGAAAAGCCATGGAAATGATTATGACTGCAGGAATGATTTCTGCTGAAGAAGCTAAGGAATGGGGTTTGGTAAATTATGTGATGGAACAAGAAGAATTATTGCCATTTTGTGAAAAATTAGCCAGTAAAATTTCTCGAAACTCTTCCATTGCTATCGCTGCGGCAATTAGGGCTATAAATGCCAATTACACCAATTGTGTAAACGGATTTGCCGTTGAAATTGAACAATTCGGACTTAGTTTTGATACCTCAGATTTTAAGGAAGGCACAACAGCATTTTTGGAAAAGCGAAAACCTGATTTTGCGTAAAGTTGAAAGCTCAAAGTGGAAGGTCTAAAAGAAAAACATTCCCCTCTTGAGAGGGGTTAGGGGTGTGTTTTTCTATAAATAAAAAATTAAAATTAATAAAACTGGTCAACACTAATTAGGGAAGTGCAAGGTAGGTTAGAAAGTAAAAGCTAAAAAGCTGAATTTGAATGAGGAAAAACATTCCCCTCTTGAGAGGGGTTAGGGGTGTGTTTTTCCATAAAGAAAAAATTAAAACTAATAAAAACTGGTCAACACTAATCAGGGAAGTGCAAGGTAGGTTAGAAAGTAAAAGCTAAAAAGCTGAATTTGAATGAGGAAAAACATTCCCCTCTTGAGAGGGGTTAGGGGTGTGTTTTTCTATAAATAAAAAATTAAAATTAATAAAACTGGTCAACACTAATCAGGGAAGTGCAAGGTAGGTTAGAAAGTAAAAGCTAAAAAGCTGAATTTGAATGAGGAAAAACATTCCCCTCTTGAGAGGGGTTAGGGGTGTGTTTTTCTATAAATAA
>JAQVGD010000099.1:0-2969 GCA_028696945.1 Lutibacter sp. | reverse complement strand
AAAATTAAAATTAATAAAACTGGTCAACACTAATCAGGAAAGAGCAAGGGAGGTTAGAAAGTAAAAGCTAAAAAGCTGAATTTGAATGAGGAAAAACATTCCCCTCTTGAGAGGGGTTAGGGGTGTGTTTTTCTATAAATAAAAAATTAAAATTAATAAAACTGGTCAACACTAATTAGGGAAGTGCAAGGTAGGTTAGAAAGTAAAAGCTAAAAAGCTGAATTTGAATGAGAAAAGGAAAAAGAATATAGAATAGAGAGAAAAGACTAAAAAACTTAGAACTAAATTTTATGAATTGGTCTAATAGCTTAAATATTTAACTTGAAATATACTCCCCTTCCGAAGGAAAGGGCTGGGAATAAGATAAAAGCCTAATAATAACAAACTGTAAACTGAGACTGAAAACTGAGAACTAATCCCTCTCCATAATGCCCAAAACTCTGTTTATTTGTTTGAATCTCTTGGAATAATACGCTTCCTTAATTGAGGAAACAATGACGCCCAAATGAACGGATGAGTGAATAAATTTTATTTCGTCTCCAATAATTTCTGTAATCATCCCTACATGATTGATAGCTCCTCTACCATTGGTGGCAAAAAATATTAAATCGCCTTTTTGCGCCTGAGACTTTTGTATTTTAGTGCCTATTTTAGCTTGTTGATTGGATGATCTTGGCAGTGTAAAATCTATTTCTTTAAAGGCGGTAAAAATCAACCCAGAACAATCGAAACCGCTAAAAGTTGTGCCGCCTCTTCTGTATTTTGTACCTAAATTTTTTGAGGCGGTTTCTATTAAAAATTGAATTTTGGCAGGTTCTGCTGATTCTACTTCTTCTGTATTTTCAACAATCGCATTTTCTCCAAATTCTTTTTTAATCGCTTCAAGGGTTGGTGGTGTTTCTCTGATAATTAATGAATGGCCAATGGGAAGTTTATTTACCACGGTTGGGTTTAAACGTTCCAATTCTTTAATAGTGGTACCATATTTTCTTGAAATTTCAGATAAAGTTTCTCCAGATACAACGGTATGATTTTGTGCTTTAGATGAGCCTTCTGTTAGTGTGTTTATAGCTGTTTGTTCAGCACTTGCCTGATTGTTAGGAATTATTAAAACGCTATTTAATTTTAATAATTTTCCTTTTACCTTAGGATTTAGTTCATAAATGGCAGCTTCTTTTACATCGTATTTTTTTGCAATTGCATAAATACTTTCTCCTTTGGTAACTTTATGTTCAATGTTGGTTTGGGAAAAAGCCAACGAAGTAGTCAGTAAAAGTAAAATTGTAAAAAGTTTATAGGTGCTCATTTAATTTTATGTTTACTAAAATCAATTCAATTATTTCTTGACTCAAAGTTTTTTAAAGACAGTAAAGATATAAAAACTATCCATTGATTTGAATTTTTAACTTAACTTTATAATTTCTGGATTATTTGGTTTTAGGGTTTTCAGAACTCTTTTAACTAAATCGTAAAGAAATATTAACGGTATTAAACATGCGGACAGAAAATTTTACGATTCTATTCTTTAAGCAATTTCCATAAAAAAATCTAACCAATAATTAAATCAGTTAGATTTTTTTTAGTTAATATACTTTCAAATCCTATTAATCACAATCGTAAACATATTGTGTAGTACTTGTAATAGTCATTCCTTGTACAAAAATAGTTGCTGCACTTGTACGTATTAATCTTCTTGCATCAATCGTATTATTTATCTCTCCTATAACTTTTCCACTTCCATCTTTCGAAACCGAACTTTTAAGCTGACAATCTTGATAGTTATGCACGTCAGTTTGTGTAATTGTGTTATTTGCATCGTAGGTCTGAACAAGCTGAGGAAAACTTCCTTCAATATTCAAGAAATCAGAAAAAGTGGTATAGCCAGTCAATGCTCCTGCTGCTGTATAATTGTCAGTACGAGTAAGTCGCATATTTGCATCATATTCACTAATAGTATAGCCAGTCAAAGTTCCTCCTGCATCATACATATTTCCTCTTACAGTTCGATCACCATTGCTATATTTATATTCAATATAGTTTTGCAATGAACCTCCAACCTTAGTTTCATCTTTACTTCTTCTTCCCTGTGCATCATATTGAATGCTTGTAACTAAATTTCCATAACCGGTCGAAGTAGAGATTGAAGAAATCATTTTTGTTCCATTCACAAGAGTATAACCATAAGTTATTGTAGTTGTAAAGCCAGAAGAAACGGTAGAAGTTGTTTTTACATAACAATCTGGCAGATTACAAGGATTGTTATTTCCTCCTCCAGATGTTGCTGTTACCGTAACTTTTTTAGTTATTTCATTTGTTCCACCTGCTCCTGTGGCTACTAATTTCACATCAAAATCGCCTGCTGTTGTAAAGGTAAATTTTGGATTTTGTTCGGTAGAACTAAAACTTGTTCCTGCTGCCGACCATTGATAAGAAGTTGCATTTTGACTTTCATTTGTAAAAGTTACTTCCTCTCCTGTTTTTGGACTGGTTGGAGAAAAACTAAACGCTGCAACTGGTGCTGTTTGCGTTGCTGTTACCGTAACTTTTTTAGTTATTTCATTTGTTCCACCAGCTCCTGTGGCTACTAATTTCACATCAAAATCACCTGCTGTTGTAAAGGTAAATTTTGGATTTTGTTCGGTAGAATTAAAACTTGTTCCTGCTGCCGACCATTGATAAGAAGTTGCATTTTGACTTTCATTTGTAAAAGTTACTTCCTCTCCTGTTTTTGGACTGGTTGGAGAAAAACTAAACGCTGCGACTAGTGTTGTTTGCGTTGCTGTTACCGTAACTTTTTTAGTTATTTCATTTGTTCCACCAGCTCCTGTGGCTACTAATTTCACATCAAAATCGCCTGCTGTTGTAAAGGTAAATTTTGGATTTTGTTCGGTAGAACTAAAACTTGTTCCTGCTGCCGACCATTGATAAGAAGTTGCATTTGTACTTGTATTACTAAATGTTACTTCTTC
>JAQVGD010000098.1 GCA_028696945.1 Lutibacter sp. | reverse complement strand
AGTCCGAAAAACGTTTGAAAAGCATGCTTTTTTGGGATGTAAATAATGGGATTGCACGCAGAAATTGGGCGAGAAATAAAGGTGCCACCTTCGCCATAAAAAGAGCGATGGAAGTGGAGCCGAATTTAAAAGTGACCTTGCCAAATTTAGTTGATGATGTAATCTTGAAAGATTTATTTTAATAATTAAAAGTGTATTTAAATGAGAGCCTTAAAATTCCTTCCGTTAACATTAATTTTTTTGGTAGCTTCTTGCAGCTCCATCAAGGTTACAACCGATTATGATACAACTGCCGATTTTTCTAAGTATAAAACATTTGCTTTTTACAAGAAAGGCATAGATAAAGCGGAAATTTCCGATTTAGACAAGCGTAGAATTTTAAAAGCTGTTGAAAGTGAAATGCTGGCAAAAGGATTTACAAAATCGGAGAATCCAGATTTATTGGTTAATATTTTTACAAAATCAATCCAAAAAGTGGATATTTACAACAACAACTTTTATTACGGCTGGTATCCTTGGTATTACGGACCAAATTATGGAACACAGGTTTCCAAATATACCGAAGGGACTTTGTTTATTGATTTAATTGATGCTAATAAAAAAGAATTGGCATGGCAGGGAATAGGAAGTGGTGCTTTGTCCACTTCAGGAAATGTTGCTAAAAAGGAAGAAAAAATCAAAAGATTTGTTGCTGAAATTATGGCGCAATATCCTCCGGGAACAGAAAAATAATTTTATTTTCAAAAGTTTAAACCTATAAACTAAAAACGTTCTGAAATTTCAGAACGTTTTTAGTTATTTTTGCAACATGATGTTTGAAAAACCAATTCCTTCAGAAGAAGATTATTACATAAATGAAGAAGGCTACCGTGTATTTACAGAAAAATATCATTTGAAAAGGGGCTATTGTTGCAGAAATGGCTGTAAACATTGTCCTTATGGATATGATAAGAAAACAGACACTATTAAGGGCTAAATTTAAGTATCTTAGCAAAAATAAATATAAGAAGATGTTAAAAAGAATACTTTTGGCGGCGGTTGTATTTCAACTTTCTGCTTGTTCAGAATTACAACAGGTTGTTAATCAATTGCCAAACGGCGGAATTACCAATGAACAAATTGCGGCTGGTTTAAAGGAGGCTCTCCAAAATGGAATTTCAAATCAGGTAACTACTTTGGCCGTTCAGGATGGATTTTTTAAAAATGAACTGGTTAAAATATTACTTCCTGCAGAATTGCAAAAAGTGGATCGAACTTTAAGAGGTATCGGGTTGGCAAGCTTGGCTGATGAAGGTTTGAGAGTTTTAAACAGAGCTGCAGAAGATGCTGTAGGAGAAGCCATTCCCATTTTTTCGGACGCCATAAAAAATATGACATTTGTTGATGCAAAAAACATTTTGTTGGGCGATAAAAATTCCGCTACGCTGTATTTGGAAACAGCAACTTCAGCGGCATTGTACCAAAAGTTTAATCCGATTATCAACACTTCATTTAAAAAAGTGGGTGCTGATAAAATCTGGTCGGACTTAATTACAAAATACAATAATTTGCCATTAACCGCTGATGTAAATCCAGATTTAACGGATTATGTTACCAATGAAGCCTTAAAAGGCGTTTTTACCATGGTTGAAGTTGAAGAAAGAGGAATTAGAGCAAATATTACCAAACGTACTTCTGATTTGTTGAAACGTGTTTTTGCGTTGCAGGATTAGTTGAAATAAGTTTTTAAAAATGGCTTTCCAGTTTTTTGTGCAATGCTTTAAAATAGTCAAATGCCAAAAGCAATCGGGAGCCATACCAACTAAACATTTCTCCGTCACCAAAAACAGTTGTTGAACGATTTGTGTAAGAAGCAATTTCCATCGCATGCTCATCTTTAAAAGGAAAAGGTTCTGAAGATAAAATAATAACGTCAGGGTCGCCTTCATAACGAATTTTACTTATTTCCACTTTGGGATAGCGACTCATATTCTGATAAATGTTTTCAAATTTATTTAGTTGTAGCATTTGGTTTATGTAAGTATCATTTCCCGCAACCATCCAAGGTTTTGCCCAAATAAAATAAGCGACTTTTCGGGTTGGTTTTGTTTTGATGAATTCTTTAAAATCGCTGAGTTTAAAATTAATTTTTTCAATTAGGTTTTGGCTTTCCATTCTTCTGTTTAAAATAGTTCCCAAGCTCAAAATAAAATCAATACTGTCTTGAATAGTGTTTATATCTGAAAAATAAGTGGGGGCAATTTTTTCCAATTCAGGCAAAAGATCATAGGTATTTTCTTCTTTATTGCATAAAATAAAATCGGGTTGCAATGATTTTATCTTGTCGAAATCTACTTTTTTAGTACCGCCAACAATGGTTTTGGTCGATTTCAAATGGTAAGGATGTACACAAAATTTTGTAATTCCAACCAGTTCATTTTCCAAATTTAAATCACACAGCAATTCCGTTTGCGAAGGCACCAAAGAAATGATTCTTTTGGGTTGCGTTTTTAAGGTAATTTCTCTTCCTAATTGGTCTTTAATAATTTTCATTTTTAAAAAATAACTTAAAACTTTTTATAACAACTGCCAACTGGACTGTTTGCTATAAACTTAAAATCTGTTCCATTTCCTGCTGTAATTTCAAGGCTTCCGATTGCGCCGCTTTTGCGAAATTTTTATCATTTCCAGCATAAATAATGCTTCTTGCCGAATTTACCAGCAATCCGCAATCTTTAGTGAGTCCATATTTACATACTTCCTGTAAGTTTCCGCCTTGAGCACCAACACCGGGAACCAGCAAAAAATGATTGGGCACAATTTTTCTGATTTCTTCAAAATAAGTCGGTTTTGTTGCGCCGACAACAAACATCAAGTTTTCCGAATTTTTCCAGGTCAGTGCTGTTTTTATCACTTCTTTGTACAACTCATTTCCTCCAATTTTTAATCCTTGAAAATCGAGTCCGCCCTTATTTGATGTCAAAGCCAACAAAATGGTGGTTTTATCTTCAAAGGCCAAAAATGGTTCTACGGAATCACTTCCCATATAAGGTGCAACCGTTACCGAATCAAAATTTAAATCCTCAAAAAAGGCTTTTGCATACCTTGTTGAGGTATTGCCAATATCTCCTCGTTTGGCATCGGCAATTGTGAAAATTTCAGGATAATTTTCATTGAGATAATGAATTGTTTTTCCCAAAGCTGCCCAGCCTTTTAATCCGTAAGCTTCATAAAATGCAATGTTCGGTTTGTAAGCAACCGCCAGATGATGTGTGGCGTCAATGATTTTTTTGTTGAATTCAAAAATGGGATCTTCCTCTGCCAATAAATGTTTTGGAATTTTATCTAAATCAACATCCAGACCAATACATAAAAATGATTTTTTTTGTTGAATTTGTGAAATAAGTGCTTGTTTGTTCATACATCCAAATAAAGAATTAGGCAAAAGTAGTAATTTTAATACTTTAAGTTATCTTTGTTTACCAAATAAAGCACCTTGTTTAGTTACATTTTGAATAAAATATTTTATGGATTTCTTACGCTGTTTGGCGTAATCACTGTCATATTTTTTCTTTTTAATGTGTTGCCAGGCGATCCTGCAAGAATGATGTTAGACCAGCGGGAAGACGCAGAGCAGCTTCAAAATATTCGCGTAAAATACGGATTTGACCAGCCCATAACTACACAATATTTGTATTATTTAAACGATTTGTCACCTGTTTCAATTCATAGTTCAAATCCAAAAAATTACACCTATTTATCTACTGAAAAATTTTCTTTTGTAAAACTGTTTTCTGTCGGTGATAAAATAGTTGTTATAAAGTTTCCTTATCTGCGGAAATCGTTTCAAAAGAACGATAAAAATGTAACGGAAGTGATTGCGGAAACATTGCCAAATACTGCAGTTTTGGCGATTTCTGCAATTACAATTGCGATTATTACTGGTGTGTTTTTTGGAATACTTTCTGCCTTGTACAAAGACACTTTTTTTGATCGGATTATTTCAATATTGAGCACTTTGGGAATGAGCGTTCCATCATTTTTTTCTTCCATTTTATTTGCTTGGTTTTTCGGATTTGTTTTGCATAAGTACACCAATCTAAATATGACAGGCAGTTTGTATGAAGTTGATGATTTTGGCGAAAATATTTATATTCAGTGGAAAAATTTAATATTGCCGGCAATCGTTCTGGGAATCAGGCCATTGGCAGTGGTTATTCAACTAATGCGGAATTCATTATTGGAAGTTTTAAGTCAGGATTATATTAGAACCGCACGCGCAAAAGGGCTTTCAACCTATAAAATTATAAAAACACACGCGTTAAAAAACTCACTAAATCCTGTAGTTACGGCTGTTTCTGGGTGGTTTGCCTCCATGTTGGCTGGCGCGGTTTTTGTGGAATATATTTTTAACTGGAACGGATTGGGAAAGGAAATTGTAAATGCGCTAAACACATTGGATTTACCTATAATAATGGGCAGCGTTTTGGTAATTGCAACAATGTTTATCATGATCAATATTTTGGTGGATATTAGTTACGGATTGTTGGATCCAAAAATAAGGTTGAAATAAATCAGTGAATACGAAAACGAATTCGCACAATAATGAATTGAATTTTTTTAAGGAATTTAATAATGATTAAATTTGTCGATAAAACGGAACAAAAGATAAAAATATGAGAGCAAAAATAGTAGCTGGAAACTGGAAAATGAATAATGATTTGGATGAATCTAAATCGTTGGTTAAAAAAATCGCAAAAAGCATTAAAAAACAATCCCTAATTAATACAAGAGTCATTGTTGCGCCAGCATTTGTGAACCTGCAAAAAGTAGCTAGCAAGGCCAAAGGAACAAAAGTGGAAGTGGCAGCACAGAACATGCATTTTGAAAAAAGCGGTGCTTTTACTGGCGAAATTTCAGCAATCATGTTGAAATCTGTTGGCGTGCATATTGTGATTTTGGGACATTCGGAACGAAGAGAATATTTTGGGGAAACAGATGCGATTTTGGCAAAAAAAGTTGCTGCAGCCTTGGCAAATAAAATGGAAATCATTTTTTGTTTTGGGGAAGTTTTGGCCGACAGAAAAGCTGGAAATCATTTTAAAGTTGTTGAAAATCAGATTAAAAATGGCTTGTTTCATTTAGAGGCTGCTGCCTGGAAAAATATAATTTTAGCTTATGAGCCAGTTTGGGCAATTGGAACCGGTGAAACGGCATCTCCAGAACAAGCGCAGGAAATGCATGCTTTTATCAGAAAGATTGTGACAGATAAATATGGCGAAAATGTGGCTGCTGAGGTTTCCATTTTATACGGTGGAAGCGTAAAGCCTTCAAATGCACAGGAAATTTTCTCAAAACCTGATGTTGACGGAGGTTTAATTGGTGGTGCAGCATTGAATAATGACGACTTTAAAGCAATAATTGACGCAATTTAATGGATAACATATATATATCATACACCTTCAAAACAAGCCCGAAAGAGCCAGCAACTGAAATTTTAATTGCCGAATTGAGCGAAGCGGGTTTTGAAAGTTTTGTTGAAAATGAAGATGGCGTGGAAGCTTTCATTCAGAAGGCCGATTGGAATGCGCATATTTTAGCCGATATTTATGTGTTAAATTCAGGGGAATTTCAGATTTCTTATGAAATGCAGGAGATTGAACAAACCAACTGGAATGTTGAATGGGAAAAAAACTTTAACCCCATTCAGGTCGATGGATTGGTAAGCATCAGAGCACCGTTTCACGAAAATCCGAATTTGAAATACGATATTGTTATTGAACCAAAAATGAGTTTTGGAACGGGGCATCATGAAACGACCTATATGATGATTCAGCATTTATTGGAGCTGGATGTTACCAATAAAAAAGTACTGGATATGGGCTGTGGAACTGGAATTTTGGCAATTTTTGCTGAAATGAAAGGAGCAAATCCAATTGAAGCGATTGACATTGACAATTGGTGCTATCAAAATTCTGTGGAGAATGTGGAACGAAATAATTGCAAGCACATTACGGTTTTTGAAGGCGATGCCTCATTGTTGAAAAATAAAAAATATGAGGTAATTATAGCCAACATCAATAGAAATATTTTGTTGAATGACATGAGCATTTATGCAAGTTGCCTCAACAAAAATGGCGTAATTTTACTGAGCGGGTTTTATAAAGAAGACATTCCCATTATAGATTCAGAAGTTTCAAAATACGGATTGAAACTTGATAAACAAATTGAACGAAATAACTGGGTTTCTTTGAAGTATGTAAAATAATGATTATTTTTGCAGTATGAGTACGAAAAGAAAAATACAAGAAGAAGTTGATGTTTTAGAAAAAGAAGTCAATTTACATGAGATTATCTTGTTTAATGATGATGTTAATACTTTTGATTTTGTAATTGATTCTTTAATTGAAATCTGTGACCATACCGCAGAACAAGCGGAGCAATGTGCTTTGTTGGTTCATTATAAAGGGAAATGCGCTGTTAAAACAGGAGAATATGATGAATTAAAACCACGTTGTACACAACTTTTAACCAAAGGATTGTCGGCTGAAATAATATAAAAAAAGTCACAAATTTAATTATGACTTTTTTAAAGAGTCGTTTAACCAAAAGAACAAATTAAACACTGAAACATTTAAAACTGTGTTGACTCTTCGAGTTTTGGACGTGTCTTTAAATTGAAACTTACAAAAAATTCCCGAATATTCTCGGGATTTTTTAATGCCGAGAATTCCTTATAAAGGAATATTTCCATGCTTTCTATTTGGTCTGTTAACCACCTTACCTTCAAGCATCTGAAAAGCTTTTATTAATTTCCTTCGAGTGTCTTTTGGATAAATCACTTCATCAATAAAACCTCTTTTTGCAGCACCAAACGGATTGGCAAATTTGTCGGCATATTCAGCTTCTTTTTCCTTCAATTTCATTTCGGGATTTTCGGCACTTTTAATTTCATTTTTGAAAATAATTTCCGCAGCTCCTTTTGCGCCCATTACCGCAATTTCGGCAGTTGGCCAGGCAAAATTCATGTCTGCTCCAATATGTTTGGAGTTCATTACATCATAAGCGCCACCATAAGCTTTACGCGTAATAACAGTTACTCTTGAAACGGTAGCATCACTTAAAGCATATAATAATTTGGCGCCATTTATTATAATTCCGTTCCATTCTTGATCGGTTCCAGGTAAAAATCCAGGAACATCAACCAATACCAATAATGGAATATTAAAACAATCGCAAAAACGGGTAAAGCGAGCACCTTTTATAGAGCTGTGCACATCTAAACATCCCGCTAAAATCATAGGTTGATTTGCAACAATACCAATACTTCTTCCTGCAATACGTGCAAATCCGACAATAATATTCGCCGCAAAATCCTTGTGAATTTCAAAGAATGAATCCTTGTCTATAATACCTTGAATCACATGGTGCATATCATAAGGCTGATTTCTATTTGCCGGAATAATATTTTCAAGCGAATCTCTTATTTCATCTCCCAATTCAAAAGGTAATTTTTTAGCGGTTTCTCTGTTGTTTTGGGGAATGTAGCTTAATAATGTTTTGATATCTTCTAAACACTGAATGTCATTTGCAGAAGTGATATGCGTTACGCCTGATTTGGTTGAATGCGTGCTCGCTCCACCAAGTTCTTCGGCAGTTACCGTTTCATTGGTTACGGTTTTTACCACATTCGGACCAGTTACGAACATATAACTGGTATTTTCAACCATTAAGGTAAAGTCGGTCATAGCTGGGGAGTAAACGGCACCACCAGCACAAGGTCCCATAATTGCAGAAAGTTGTGGTACAACGCCTGATGCCTGAACATTTCTGAAAAAAATATCAGCATAACCACCCAAAGATCTCACTCCTTCCTGAATTCTTGCACCACCAGAGTCGTTTAAGCCAATAATTGGTGCGCCAACCTTAACGGCCTGATCCATAATTTTACAGATTTTTTCAGCGTGGGTTTCGGAAAGTGCGCCTCCAAAAACGGTAAAGTCCTGCGCAAAAATATACACCAATCTATCATTAATTGTTCCATAACCTGTTACAACACCATCTCCAAAATAAATTTCATTTTCCATTCCAAAGTCTGCTGTTCTGTGAGTTACCAGAATGCCTATTTCTTCAAAAGAGCCTTCATCCAACAAATAATTTACCCGTTCTCTTGCAGTTAACTTTTTACTTGCATGTTGCTTTTCAATTCTTTTTATACCGCCTCCTAAATGCGCCAATGCAACACTTTTGACTAATTTTTCAATTTTTGATTCCATAATATCGAATAGTGTAATTAGTTAGAAATTGGAATTCTTAACTTTTTTTGATCTTCCAAATAAATTTTTAAACCTACCAAAGCCGCAATTTTGGCTTCTTCATCTAATTCTGCCTGAAGCAGTTTTGGCGTGTAGTAATTTTTAACAAAATGCGTGTCGAATTTGCCAGTTCTAAAAGCTTCATGCTCAAAAACAAATTTTCCAAATGGCAAGGTGGTAAAAACACCTTCAATTTTATAGTTGCCAATGGCCTCAATCATTAATTGAATGGCTTCTTCCCGCGTTTTTCCGTAAGTTATCAATTTGGACAGCATAGGGTCGTAGTAAATGGGAATGTCCATTCCTTCTTCAAAACCATCATCAACCCTTATGCCTTTTCCAACAGGAATTTTATAAGTGCTTAAAGTGCCGACACTTGGCAAAAAGTCGTTCATAGGATCTTCCGCATAAACACGTAATTCCAAGGCGTGGCCGTTAATTTTTAAATCCTCTTGTTTGAATGGAATGGCTTCGCCTCGAGCAATTTTGATTTGTAATTCAACCAAATCAACGCCAGTAATTAATTCAGTAACTGGATGTTCCACTTGCAGGCGTGTATTCATTTCTAAAAAATAGAAATTTAAGTGCTCGTCCACTAAAAACTCTACAGTTCCTGCACCTAAATAATCACAGGATTTTGCCACTTTAATAGCGGCATCTCCCATTTTAGTTCTTAATTCAGGTGTTAAAATAGAAGATGGAGCTTCTTCAATAACCTTTTGATGGCGTCTTTGGATACTGCATTCTCTTTCAAAAAGATGTAAGAAATTTCCATGGCTGTCAGCAATTATCTGAATTTCAATATGTCTTGGGGAAGTGATATATTTTTCTATAAACACCGAGCCGTCTCCAAATGCGGAGGTAGCTTCACTGATGGCGCGATTCATTTGCTGTTCAATTTCATTTTCATTTTCTACGATGCGCATTCCTTTGCCACCGCCTCCTGCCGAGGCTTTGATAAGAATTGGAAAGCCGATTTCCTTTGCTATTTTTACAGCTTCTTTTGGGTCGGTTACGGCTCTGTCAATTCCAGGAACCATGGGAATGTTATAATTTTTGACAGCATCTTTTGCGGCCAGTTTACTGCCCATTATTCTGATGGAACTTGATTTGGGTCCAATAAATATCATATTATTTTGTTCTACTTTTTCGGCAAAATCGGCATTTTCACTTAAAAACCCATAACCGGGATGAATGGCATCAACATGTAGTTTTTTTGCTTCTTCAATAATTTTATCCCCTAAAAGATATGATTTATTTGAAGGTGCAGGGCCAATACAAACTGCCTCATCTGCAAATCTGACATGAGGAGCATTTCTATCAACTTCTGAATAAACAGCAACCGTTTTAATCCCCATTTTTCGAGCTGTTTTCATAACTCTAATGGCAATTTCACCTCTATTTGCTATCAATATTTTTTTCATCTTTGGGTATTTTTTATGAGATTGGACAGTTTTAATATTTAATTGAGTTGAAGAAGTTTATGCCATTTCAATAAGTAGTGTTCCTTTATCAACAGTTTCACCACTTTTAGCATAAATTGATTTGATAACGCCATCTTTCGGAGCAATAATGGTATTTTCCATTTTCATGGCTTCTAAAATTAATAAAGTTTCTCCTTCTAATACTTCCTGATTTTCTTCAACGTTTATGCTTAAAATAATCCCTGGCATTGGTGCTTTTATACTGTTTGCTTTAATAGAAGAACCAATAGTAAATCCCATTTCTTTTATAAGTTGGTCTATTTCATTGGAGATTTTGACCTTGTAGCTATTGGCATTGACACTTATAACATATTCCCGATTGTTAAAATCAGATTTCTTAAACTTAACAGCATAAGATTTATTCTTTTCAATGACATGAAATTTTGATGCTGAGCGTTTTAGCAAATCTAATTTTTCAAGGTCTGAATTTTCAAATTCAAATTCGTACGATTCATTTACTATTACTTTCAAGGCTTTGTATTTTTGGTTAAAATTATTTTTTTGAAAAATAGGTTTGTTGATGTTATAAAGATATTCAAATTTATTATAAAAAAATTGAGTATTAATTCACTATTTTTACGATATATACATTTCGTAATATGGATGCAGTAAATTAAGAATAGTATAAAAAAAGGGTTTTAATAATGTTAAAGAAGGAAAATGCTTTAAATAGAAGTAATTTTGGCTGAGGTATTTGTAAATGAAAAAAGACTGCCTTTTCAGGCAGTCTCTTCTTTTTTTACTACTAACTAAAAAAATCAAAAACATTACTTAAACAAAGTAGGTAATGAATCTATGGCATAAAAGTAATTTTTAAAATGCATAAATTCAATGACTTTTATCACTTATTGGAAAAATAGTATATATAAAAGAATGAAATTGGATTATTGTTTTAGTCGTTGCTCAATAATTTTGCCTTTTAGCGAAATTAACCGTTCGCTTTCAGATGTTATTGATCCGAATTTACTAGATGTTAACTTTAATGAATTCAAAAAAACTATCTAAAGAAAACAAGTTCAAATTACCGAATTAATATTCTGATTATCTTTATATTAATGATATAATTCACAGCAACCCAAATATTATTATTGAAAAAGGCTCTAGTTTAATTGAGCGTTGATATTTAATTTCAAATCCATATTTCGGAGGTTTCAAGTTGGTTCGAATGTAGAAAATTTAATTATTCCTTTTAGGGTTAGGGTAAAAATAATTGAATTTTCGGCTCTTTGCTCTTTTCCTTCTCAATTGTTATCGGGACTAAAGCCGTGCTTGGCGACAGACAAGGGTAACAAGATGCCGAAAATTAGATATTTCAATCATAATAGCCAGTTTAAACTAGAGCCATAAAAAGTAAAAAGATTATATCTAAATACAAGGTTGTTAATAAATTATATTACACAAAACGAAATATAGTTTTGTTATCCAAAATATACGGTTGTCTTTGTATTCAATTAATTGAAGTGATAACTTGCGTATTGTAACATTTTTAAGGATAAAGGAATTTATAAAAAAACACCCAAATTCTGACGTTGCTTTACGAGATTGGTACTTTAAGACTAGGAGGAGCGAATGGGAAAACCTTAATGATATTAAACAGACCAACAGTATAGATTAAGGTAGTAATCGTTATGTATTTAATATTAAAGGAAATGATTACAGGCTAGTAGCCATTATTATTTTTGCTTCAAAAAAGAGTTACATTAGATTTATAGGCACACACGCCGATCCTGCCCGACCAGCAGGTGGGTATGATAAAATAGATTGTTCAAACATTTGATTTATGAGAACTATTAAAACACAAAAAGAGTATAAAGCTGTTTGCGACCGTATAGAGGAGCTTTTAGAAGTTGTTGAGAATGACACTTCTACAAACAATAAAAACTTTATTGAGTTAGATTTACTTTCTGATTTGGTGGCCGACTTTGAGGAAATAAACGAACCGGTACAAACACCATCACTTGTTGAGGTTATTAAATTACGGATGTATGAACGTGGTTTAAATCAAAAATAGTTATCAGAATTGTTAAGCGTTAGCACTTCAAGAATAAGTGAATATTTAACTGGCAAAAGTGAGTCGCCTTTAAAAATTGCAAGAGATATTAGCGTAAAACTGGATATTGATGCTTCTATCGTTTTGGGAGTTTAGAATAAGAAATCTTCTAAGAAAAGTAAAAAACATTACCAACCTCAAAAGGTTATTAATGTAATGTTAATTCTTGAAATTTCTGCAAATATTCTGCAAATGAAAAAAACCAGTATTTACAAAAACGTCTGTAAGTACTGGTTTTATTAGTGACCTCGACTGGATTCAAACCAGTAACCTCTTGAGCCGTAATCAAGTGCGCTATTCAGTTGCGCCACGAGGCCGTTTTGAGGGTGCAAATATACTATTTTTTACATATTTACAAACTGTTTTTTGTAACAAAATATCGCCAGCCAATAATTGCCATTTGCCATTTTTTCGATTTTGCCATA
>JAQVGD010000097.1 GCA_028696945.1 Lutibacter sp. | reverse complement strand
CTGTCCACAATCTCAATTCCCTGGGCTGGCATGCAATATTGGCAACGCAAATTGCAACGGTCGGTAACTGCCAATCGCAAATAAGTGATTTTTCTACCAAATTTGTCTATAAGTTCTTGCATATTTCTATTTAAACTACTTCTGCAATATCTTTAATGTTCCTTGAAAAAATATTATGCAAAGATAAGGCTTTAAAATAATTTATTAATAAAATGAATCTAAATAACAAATGTAGCTATATAATAAACTAAGCACCACAAATTGTTTTTTGAGCGTATTTCACCGTCCAATTGCTATTTTGCGCGCATAAATATAATTGAGGCATAGAAATTTCAATACTTCTTTCTTTCAAAACGATGGTACTCCGATTTAAACATTGTAACTTATTTTCTTCAGTAGCATAAAATGCTGATTCAACAAAAACTGAAACAGCAGGTTTTATGTGTTTTGTAATGCTTGCCGACTCACAAACAATTAAACAGGAATTGCCATACATTTTATAGATAAATAAAAAGGCATTTAAAAGATGGGCGTCATCACATTCTACATAATAGGATGCTTTAGCCCCAGCTTTTAAATACCTTCCACTGTCTTTTGGGGTAAAATTTAATTCTTGCCAAATGGTATAAAATTTGGTTTCAATTAATTTATGAAGCCCTATTTTATCCTTAGCATGGTGTTTAAAAGTTGAAATTTTTAATGCAATTAAAGTATTATAATCTGAACAATGAGCAATAATGGCTTCACATAAATAAGTTTTTCCCACATTTCTGCCTGCGCCACAAATATTAATTAGGTTATCAAAATTGCTCAAACCATTCATTTTTATTCTGATAATTTTTCTTGCGTTTTCTCAATATCCTTGGTGGCATTTTTGAATTCTTTCATCCCTTGTCCAAGTCCTTTCATTAATTCTGGAATTTTTTTACCTCCAAAAAGTAATAATACTACCACTAAAATTACTATAACTTGTGAAGCACCTACCATTCCTAAAAAAATATTTAATGCATACATACTTCTTCTAATTTAAATTAATTTAACAGCCGAAATCATCGGCATATAGTTCAATAACATTTATTTGTTCATCATAAATATGGAGGGAATCTTTAATTATTTGAGCTCTCCATTCCCAATAACTGTCCATACCGCCTCTAAGATTGTAAACAGTCATTCCTTTTTCTTTTAAAAATTCACCTAATCTTCTACTTCTGTCTCCCTTTTCTGATAATAAAACTATAGACTTTCCTTTTGGTAAAATACTTGGATTTTTATAAACCAAACTGTCTTCAAGGTGTTTATACCCTTCAATTAATTTACATGATTTAATACTTTTATCGGCTTTTCTAACATCTATTACAAAAGCATTTTTATCATACTTAAGCATTGTTAATAATTTTGCTGCAGAAATTTCAAGCAAAGCACCTTGTTTACTCTCTGATTGTAAATTAACTTTAGTTGTTTTTTCAAAGTTTTTTTGTGCTTTATTCTCACAAGAAAAAACGATTAAACAAAAGAAAAACAATATGTAAAACGGACTGAAATATTTCATACTCTAAATTTTATTTGAAGCAAAGGCTTTGTTGAACTTTTTCAAAGCCCTTACTTCTATAAAAATCAACTAAACTTTTTTAATTATTACTTTCGTATTATAAAAAGAGGCACTCGCCCCAATAGGATCTGTCAAACACATGTTTTTAAGTGATTTATCAATCGCTAAAACAGGGTTTGGACACGCTGAATCTTTTCTTCTCGCATCTCCTTTAATTGTTTCACCATCAATCACAACATCAGTAGAGCCATAAGCCCAGTGACCAAAGTGCCAAGACATAGTAACAACACCTGGGCGTATGCCTTGAATTACTCTAATTCTAGATTTCACTTGAATTATGGTACCATTTTTCAAATCAATTTCACCAGTTGGGTTTGAATCGGAAATAATGGTTACCCAATCGTTATTTTCCAAACCCCTGCTATCCGCATCAATTTTATTAATATAAAGCACATTTTCTGGGTCTAAAGATAGTTGTGTCCAATAATTACCAATAGTTCTAGACTGACCTCCAAATACTTCTTTAAATGTACTCATGCTTAATTCTTCCCCATTCAGTTTTTCAAATCCAGTCTCTTTACCGTCCATTTGTTTTATTAATTCGTAAATACCTATACCAGAAAAATGTTCACCAGTAATTGAGTTTTTACTTTTGGCTACATTTTCAACATAAAATTTTAAGAACCCTTTTAATTGTCCATCGTTATAAGGTGCTTTAGAAAACGCTTTTTTATAATCGTTAAATCGACCTCCTTTGTTAAGAACGTGAATAACTTTTCTAAATAAAGAATCATCTCCTCCAACAGCTTGTTTAAGCCTGTCCATATCAAAATATTCCTTAGGGAAATGTCTTCTAGTTTTGATAAATAATTGCATTTCTTCATCTGTTGCCTCAGGCACACCACCATCTTCATCGGCAATGTTAGCCACAAATTTAAGGTACCAATCTTCAGCTCTAGTTAAAGAAAGACCATTATCAAAGGCGTTTTCTCCAAATCCAGAAAGGCTTAATTTATCAGCCAAGGCAATATACACTGCTTCTAAATTAACAGGCATTTTTTCACCATTAATTTCAACCATTTCTGTAATTGATGGAACAATTGGTTGACGAACCTTACTTGCTTTTTGAGCAACATCTGGTGGGGTATGTGGTGTTCCCCAACGCTCCATATAGGTAGTGTCAGGAAAAATATAATCAGCAAACATTGATGATTCTCCAATCACAATATCAGAAGCAATAAATAATGGCAGCTTTTTAGGGTCACTTACATATTCAATGGCAACATTACCACCTGGAGAAGATAATAATGGTGTGCCTTTATGTAAGAATAAGAAATCGATTCCATAAGGGTATTGATCTTCACCTGAAGCTAATATTTCTTGATACACATTTCCAGAATGCGGATACCAGTTGCGTTTTGCAGGATACCCATTTTCTTTAAATAATAAGGTGTCTTCATATTTAGATTTTTCACGTGTAATTGGAGGTCCAAATGCAGTTAATTTATTTGGGTGATTGGCTTTAGCGAAATCATAAGTACCGTGTTTGCTTCCATCTTCGTGCCAATGGCTACCGCCAATTTGCATACCACCTAACCAATCGGTATTACCAATTAACATGTTTAAATATACAATTGCAACCGCATTGTAATAACCATTAGTGTGTTGTACAGCACCACGGTAAAAGTCAATACCTGCTTTTTTTCCATGTGAAGTAAATTCTTTGGCAATTTCAGTAATTTGGTTTACTTTAACACCACAAATATTAGCCCAGTCACCAAGAGGTTTACTCATAGCTTCTTCAGTAATTAGTTGGAAAGAAGATTTAACTTCAATACCCTTGATTGTTGTACTGGTATTTAAATCGCCATAAATAGCTTTTTCGCCAAGCACATCAACTTTTACAGGACTTCCATTCACTAAAGTTACAAAGTCTGTATCTACACCTATTCCTATTTCATTAGCACGTAAGAAAGTTGTTGGTTTGCCATCCACAATTTTCACTAATAAAGTTGCATCGGTAATAGTAGTTTCACTTGTTTCTTTAGCGGCAGCGTAGGTAGTATTTGTTAATGCTTGTTTATCAAATCGCTCGTTTTCAATAATCCAGCGAATCATACCCCAGGCAAAAGCGGCATCGGTACTCGGTTTAATTGGCACCCACCACTGTGCTTTGGCAGCAGTTTGTGACATGCGCGGATCAATTACGGCCATTTTGAATTTACGGTCAACGAGACCGTCTGTAATTTTTTGAGCCATAGAAGTTTTACCAAAGTTCGCTTCAAAAGCACCTGTACCAAAGTAAATTACAAACTCAGAATTCAACAAATCAGGTTTTAAATGTTCTTTACCACCAGTCCATTTTCCCTTACCATCTTCAACCACCCACTGGTTGGTAACTTCTTTATAGCCAATATGGTGAGATTGTTCACAAATACTAGTGTGCTCAAAAAAGTTATTAGACCCCATTGTTCCATTTGTAAAGCGTTTACCTAGTTCTTTACGACCATGTTCAATACGACCACACATCATGATAAATTTGTTATTGATTGGTCCTAAATCAGGATGATTTGGGTCAATTAATTTATCGAGGTTGCTTGCATGTTTTGTTTGAAAATCGGTAAGTGCCATTTTTCCTTTTCCAACTTCTTTGGCGTCTGTAGCCATTTCTTTGGCGACTTCTGCATCTTTTAACACGATGATGTCTTTAAGACCTTTTACAGTTCCTTCACAAAATAAATTACCACCATTTACCAATTCGTCAATAGCTTGATGAAATTCTATGGTTTTCCATTTGTTTGAACCTCTTGAACCATCGCGTTTTAATACCTTTCTAATACGGTATGGATCGTATAAGGTTTGAATACCTGCTTGACCTTTAGGGCAAACTTTACCATCAACTTGAGCAGCATATTCAATATTTGTTTTATAATCTAAATGAGGTAACATCGTTTGTGGACCATAAGGATTACCGTCAATTTTTCCTAAAAAACCATTATAGACTTTACCTTTTATGCTACAAGCATTGTGGCATTGTAAACAAGAAGAATAGATAGCGTTTTCAGGTTTTTGAATTTCGTAATTAAATTTTTCACGTTCTTCTTCGGTCATATTTGCAAAGGCATCAAAGCCGACTAACGTACCTCCAGCTACTGCACCAAACAATGCAGAATTTTTTAAAAAGGACCTTCTTGAAGTTTTATTATCAATTATATTTTTCATAATATCTTATTTAAGCTTTAATAGATTTATTTTCTTCAGTTAGTTTAAAATATCTATTCGCAAGATAAAATAAGCCAATACCAAAGGCAATAATAAATATTCCTACCAACCATTCCATCATACTTGGAAAGTAACTATATGCTAAACGAGGATGGATGTAAGCCTGCGCTTGACCATGAACTTTTTCAGCAACTAATCCAGGTATTACAATGTTTAATCGTACACCTATAAAAGTGAAAACAACTAGAAAAGCTGCAATTCCAATTTTAATTGGGTCTTTTTTGACAGCTAATATCCATACAGGAACTATTACCCCTAACAATAAATGGAATATCCAAAATACAAACCAGTAATTCCCAAATAACATTTCTCTAAAACCAGCTGTATGTGCGGGAGTTCCCATCCAAAGAGCAATAGACAATTCTGCCCACTCCAACAGTAAGTCGAATAAAACAGCTACTAAAACTATTTTAGCTAAAACCCTTAGCATATTTTGATAATATTCGCTTGTTTTGTTTTCCCAAAAAAAAGCAAATATCATTGTAAATAAAGCACTCCCAGAAGCTACAGCACCTACTAAGAAAAAGATTGGAGTTAGCGCACTATGCCACATAGGATTTGAAGCGACTACACCAAATAAAGCACCTACACCACCGTGAAATGCAATGGCTAATGGGATACCAATTGTTGCATATACTTTTAATCTTTTTTGGTAAGATTTAAGAATTTCTCCAGTGTATTTTCCTGATTCAATTTTAAAGGCAAGTAATGTTTCTAAAATAAGTAATAAGAAGTAAGCTGAATATAGCCAAATCATCCAAGCCATCATAGAATGAGGTAAATTAGGTCTGGTAATAACTTCGTAAGCACGCCACATATGACCTAAATCCAGCCAAATTGACAATAAAGCGCATAATAATGTAACCAATGCAGTGATGAGGGCAAGTTTCCCCACTTTTTCAAACATTTTTATCTTAAAAACATAAACAAGGGAAGACAATAAAAAAGCCCCTGCCGATAATCCTATAAAATAAATGTACATTGCTACCCATAATCCCCATACAACCCTATTGCCATAAGCAGCAGGTTCATGGCCATACATTAATCTTTGGGCAACACCAATACTTCCGAGTACAAATGCCACACCCCATAATACATAAAATATTTTTTTCATTTCTGTAATTTTTAATAGGTTAAGTTAAATAAAACACTTTAGGCTGTGTTCCCATTTCTTCTTTAAGCCTAAACACATTTAGTTTACTCACAATTTTAGTGATAACGCTTTCAGAATCATTTAAGTCACCAAAATAATTGGCTCCACCAATGCAAGTTGTTAAACATTGCGGCAATAAGCCTTGGTCTAAACGATGGGCGCAAAAAGTACATTTTCTTACATTTCCCACAGGAGATGAATGTTTATCTGGACGTTCCCAAATTTTCCCATATTCAAATGATGGTCTGTCATCATATTTAGCCAATCGCGGCAATCCTTCAGAATATTTTCCGCCATAATCAAACATTCTGTGTTCATAAGGGCAAGCTGTCATACAATAACGGCAACCAATACAGGCCTTATAATCTATTACCACTATACCATCTTCCCGTTTCCATGTTGCGCTTACCGGACAAACATCAACGCAAGGCGGTTCATCACATTGCATACATGGTTTTGGAAGGTTGCGTTTTGTTACATTAGGATAAGTGCCAATTTCCTCTTTAATTACCGGGCGATAAACCATCCCTGGAGGAAGTGCATTTTCAGCAATACAGGCCACTGTACAAGCATTACAGCCAATACATTTACGCAAATCTATGGCCATTCCCCATCTGCGTTCATTCATTGGTTTTTTTAATGCACGTCTTAAGTCATCTTGCATTTTTAATTTTATATTTTCAAAGTCGCCGCCTATCATGTCCTCTAAATTTCCCTCAAAGTTTTTAATTTCAACACCTTCTTCATTATTTAACAATAAATCTGAGGCGTTTGAAACTAAAGGGCTTAGAACAGCTCCAGCTATAACTCCTTTTCCAAGTTTGGATAAAAAGTCCCTACGGGCATTCGGTTTTTTATCTTCCATAATAATGATATTTATAATTTAAATTCAGCATTTAAAAACACCAATGATTTGGTATCTAATGTAGTATTGTCTGAGGTAAAACCTTGATAGTTTAGCGCAAATTTCAATCCTTTTACAGGAGCTACTTGTACACCAAAAATATATTTTGAACCATCTTTATCATAATTCCAGTCTTGTGTATCACCTGTTAAGGTGTTAGATCTTAATTGATCAAAACGACCGAATATTTCCCATTTTTTATTAAATATATAGGTTGAATAAAAAGAGAGTCCATCTAAATCTTTATCAGTTACAGGTTTAGAATATTTTTCGCCATTATTTAAAACGTTGTATTCAGCACCAAGTCTCCAAGATTTACCTTTATACCCAGCAAAGAAACTGTAAGTAGTAATTGCATCACCATCAGTTGTAGGTTGGTTGTCCATATAAATTTTTGTTGTTAATCCTTTTACAGGTTCAAACACTAAATTTCCACCAATCTTTTGGTTACCATCTGCATCTTGAATTTTTTTATACCCTTCACCGTTTATAATTAAAACATTTGCTTTTAAATTTTTAGCTAAAGTAAATTCAGCATTCACACCTAAATCAGCACTTGAACCAAATCCGTATTCATCTTGAAAAGATTTAGCTAAATAACGATACCCCCAAAAATTTTCTTGGTCGTTAAATTGTTTTAATCCAATCATACCCATACTTAATTTAACGCCATTAGCAACTTTCCAATCTAATTGCGCTGCTTTTAAATAAGCTGTGTAAGCACTCCCTTCTGAATTGTTACCAACATCAAAAGTTACTTTCGCAGAAATTTTCTCACTTAGATTGTAGCTGTACCCAAAATATGAACGATCTAACTCAAAAGCACTTGTTTGTGAAGCATTATTTGATAAATCGGTATGATAGTTCCAAAACACCTTAGCTTCAACTTTTCCACTTGGTTTAAATTCATCTTTAGTTTCTTGAGCGTAATTCATATTAATTACGGCTATAAATAAAATGGCTGAAATAATTATTTTTTTCATGTTTAAAAATTTGGTTATTTTAAATATTTATTATTTGTTATTCATTGTAATTAGCAATTGAAATGCCATTTAACAAACAAATATTTAAATAATACTTAACTAACTACAATGCTATGAATTACATTATCGAAAGAATATTTTAAAGGAATTTATTCTATAAAAAAAGGACGGTTTTCCGCAATAATGCACGGAAAACCGTTGTTTTTTATGAAAAATAAAATGGATAGAAAGTTGCTAATTTAAATTGTATTTATCCATTTTTGTTCGAAGTGTAGATGTTGGCAATCCTAAAGCCTCTGCGGCTTTCGTTTTATTATTACCAAATTTATGAAGCGCATTTTTTATTAGAGAAACTTCAACATCAGAAACAGTTTGTTCTAATGTCTTCCCTGAAATATCTGTGAGTGCACTAGAGAAATAAGGTTCCGTAATGCTTAAAGGAAGTATGGTATTATTTATTACACCATTGGTAGCTAATAAGACAAGACGTTCCATTAAGTTTTTAAGCTCACGTATATTACCCGGCCAATTGTAATTGATTAATTCATGTAAAGCTTCATCAGTTAAAGTAATTTTATTGATATAGCCATATTTTTCAATAAAGAATTTAATAAGGTATTTAATATCCTTTTTACGTTCACGCAAAGGGGGTAACATAATTGGAAAAACTTTTAATCTGTAATATAAATCTTCTCTAAATCTCCCTTCCTTAACCAATTCTAATAAATCTCGTTTGGTGGAAGCAATTAGCCTAACATCTATTGGAATTACCTTTGTACTACCCACTTTCTCAATTTCTCGCTCTTCTAAAACACGCAATAATTTAACTTGTAAATCTAATGGTACATCATCTATATCATCTAAGTAAATAGTGCCTTCTTGAGCCAATTCGAATCTACCTATTTTATCATATTCAGCACCTGTAAAAGCACCTCTTACATGTCCAAAAAGTTCGCTTTCAAAAATTTCTTTTGATAAAACTGCGCAATTTACTTTAATAAATGGCTGGTTATTTCTATTACTGTTATAATGAATAATATTTGTTAATAATTCCTTACCTGTGCCTGTTTCCCCTGTTATTAAAACACTTGTATTTGTGTTTGCTACAATTTTAACGAGGTTGAATAGTTCTGCATTTGATTTTTCGTCACCTATAAATTTAGAAAAGTCATATTTTACCTCAATTTTTTCTTTTAGAATTTTATTCTCCTTTTTTATAGATTTTAACTCATTTATTTTATCAATAATGATAAATATCTCATCTTTATTAAAGGGTTTTGTTAAATAATCAAAAGCACCTAATTTCATTGCATTCACAGCATTATTTACACTGCCAAAAGCTGTCATAACAATTACGCATGTTTCTGGTTTAAGTTGTTTTATGCGCTGAAGCAATTCAATGCCATCCATTTGAGGCATTTTAATATCTGTAATTACAATATCGGGTTCAAATTCTTTAAAATCAATTAAAACAGATTGAGCATTAGCATACTCTTTAATAGTAAAACCTTCATCTCTTAAGTCATCTGCAATGGTAACTCTGACAATGCGTTCATCATCAACCACTGCTATTTTAATTTTAGTATTCTTATTATTCATTTTGAGAATTTTCTAAAGGTAAAACAATTGTAAAGCACATCCCAAAATCAGCGTTTTTACTGACCTTTATAACACCTTTGTGCTGGGCTATAATATTATAACTTACAGAAAGACCTAAACCAGTTCCCTGTTTTATTTTTTTCATTGTAAAAAACGGATTAAATATATTGTTTATTTTATCTACAGGAATTCCTACACCATTATCAATGATTTCCAGTTTTATAAAATCTAATTCCCGGTAAAGATTTATTTTTATTTCGCCTATGCCATCCAATTTTCCGAAATTTCTTTCATCTATTGAATCAACAGCATTGATTAACAGATTTAAAACAACTTGTTCCAGATGATTTTTGCTTCCTTTAATAAGCGGTAAATTGCTTTGGTAATTTTTAAAAAATCCTATTTGCGATTTTTCGAGTTGATATGCTGTTAAAAGTAGTACATTTTCAACAACGGTTCTTAAATCTACAGCATTAAATTCCAACTCATGTTTTCGGCTAAAGTTTAACAAACCTCCTACCACCAATTCAATTTTGTTTATGGCCTCTCTCATTAATTCAATATAATTGGCATTTTGCTCCATATTATTAGGATTGTCTGAAATTCGCCTTAAACAATTTTGAATGCCCGCAATAGGGTTATTTATTTCGTGGGCGATGCCTGCCGATAATGTGCCAATAGCCGCTATTTTTTCTGATTGCATTAAACTCTCTTGTGCGTTTTGTAACTCACTGTAGGTTTTTTGTAAGCGCAAAAGCATTTCATTGAATTTATTAGTAAGGACATCTATTTCATCAGTGATTGTAATATTGGGGTTTAACCTAAATATGGCGTTTTCCGCACTTGAAGAATACACATTACTATTGGCTGATGTAAGTGCATCCAAATTTAAATTTTCGGATATTTTACTCATTTTCTTGATTGGAAAAGTAATAATGTATGAAAAAATAAACGCTCCAATAATACCAAAAAACAGGAAAAGAACCACCATTGATAGAAAAAAACTATTGATGGATTGAATACTATTAATAAAATTTTCTTCGTAAATACCAATATGAACTTTACCTAAATTTCCATTTAAAATAGGCACTGACATATTTCTAATAATTTTATTAGGATTATTTTTATCGCTAATTCTTACAAAATTTTCTAGTGTATCATTTACTTTATTAATTTCAAGTAAGTTTACGGGTAAGGAGTTCTCAAAAGTGTGGGCAATTATTTTATTTGATTTGTCTAGAATTATAATATAGGCGATACTTGGGTCTATTTTTAAGTTGTCAGACACAATTTTATTAAGGTATGGGATATCATCATATAAAATTGGATCAATACTTCTTTCCACTATTATTTTTGCCGTTGAAATACCATGTCTATTTATTTCTTTATTTGATAAATCAAAAAGCGCAAAATTTATAAAATACAAATTAATAGCTCCAAATATTGCTACTATAGCGACAATCGCTACTGTAAATTTCCAAAAAAGAGGAATTTTAATTTTTTTTTTACTCATTAATTAACTTTTCAATCGCTCTTATACTATTATAATTTGAATCATAACCTTCTTCAAATTTATCAATAAGTAAATTATCTAATATTTCTTTTCCTTCAGGGTCTTCATGCATAGACATTAATATTGATTTTAACTGTATCTCTAATTTTTTATCAAAACCCTTAGGGATAACAATTGGAGGAATCCCAAATTCTTCAGATTTTTCAATTATTTTGAGGTTCGCAATTCTTTCCGGAGTGAATTTAGCAATGTAATCATAAATTAAACCATCAACAGTTGCTCCATCTACTATGTTTTTTGATACCATTTGCATTGAAATATCATGTGCATGGGTATAAATAGTGTTGGAAAAAAACAGTTCTCCAGTTGTTTTAAGTTCTTTCAATTTTTTTTCGGCATACAACTTTCCAGTATTAGACAAATCATCTGTATAGGCAAACGATTTATTTCTAAAATCTTTAAAGGACTGAATTTTGGAATTTTTATTTGCAATAATATATGCTTGATATACTGGTTTCCCATTGCTTACAGGAACAGCAAGAATTTTAACTCCACTGATCTCTTTTTCAACAACGTAAGCTCCAGAACATACAAATGCAAATTCAACTTGACTATTTCTTAATAATAAATTAACTTCTTGATATGTTTTTCTTTGAATAATTTTGTAGGGCCTATTCAACTTTTTTGATATATAGGAAATCAAATCTTGATAATATATAAAACTTTCTCGAGGTGAAATTATAGCGGATATTGCAACATTGTACTCGTAATTTGCATGATTTGAAAGATCCAACAAATCTTTACTCGTTTTTTCCGTGAAATCCATTTCAATTGGTTTACTCCCAAAGTCTTTAGATTTTTTACAGCCTTGAAATACTAGTATTATAAATATTATAAATAGGAAGAAACTTTTGTGAATTAATTTCATCTGTTTATATTTTATTTTTTTGTTGGTACAGATGCTGTTCGCCATTAATCATTCCACTGTGTATCAAAATTTGTTATGCTCGTTTCATCTGTTTATATTTTATTTTTTTGTTGGTACAGATGCTGTTCGCCATTAATCATTCCACTGTGTATCAAAATTTGTTATGCTCGTTTCATCTGTTTACATTTTATTTTTTATTGGTACAGCTGCAGTTCGCCATTAATCATTTCTCTGTGTATCAAAATTTGTTATGCTCGTTTTATTTGCTATTTTTTATTGTTTTTCATTTGTCAAATGGAACGCTTAGCATCTTTCTTTTTTCTGCTAGATAATTTTGTTGTAGGCGTTTCA
>JAQVGD010000096.1 GCA_028696945.1 Lutibacter sp. | reverse complement strand
ACTCAGCAAAGCGGTATTCTGAACCTGAAAATAGCCGATATTGTTAAAGATGCCAATCTGCTAAAAACCGCACGGACAATGGCGATGGAGTTGTTAAACAAAGATCCCGATTTAAATGCGCCAGAAAATAGATTTATAAGAGTTGCCTATCAGGAACTGAATAGGGACAGTAAACTTTGGGTAAATATAAGCTAACAAAAAAGGGTTTCTAAAAAGTTAATTTTTTAAAGAGAATTTTTTGCCAACTACAGCATTTATTTCAATTTTAATTTAACTTTTTAGAAACCCTTAAAGAACAATAAAACAAATCAATCAATCAATATTATATTTTAAAACCAGCTGTTTTTACTTCTTTTTAGTACTGGTTATTTTTTTAAAACGCTACTCAACAATGATACAACTTTGTTTTTGGGCGAACTGTTAAAGAAATTATAAATTAAATTTCACAAGCAAAAATTAAAAGTTTCAAGCAATTATATTTCCCCATTGAGGATTAGATGTAATGACACGTCATTGCGAAGGAGCAACGCAATGAAATGGAGTGGCGACTGCGGCAATCTGTAGCTTATTGTGGTTACAATGACGCGTCATTGCGAAAGAGCTACGCAATGAAATGGAGTAGCGACTGCGGCAATCTGTAGCTTATTATGGTTACAATGACGCGTCATTGCGAAGGAGCAACGCAATGAAATGGAGTAGCGACTGCGGCAATCTGTAGCTTATTGTGGTTACAATGACGCGTCATTGCGAAGGAGCAACGCAATGAAATGGAGTAGCGATTGTGGCAATCTGTAGCTTATTGTGGTTACAATGACGCGTCATTGCGAAGGAGCAACGCAATGAAATGGAGTGGCGATTGTGGCAATCTGCTGCTTATTGTGGTTACTGTGTATTTGATTTCGTTAGTTCTCAACAGGTTGCCACGTTGTCCTTTTGCTATCGCTTCAAGACCTCTCGCAATGACGCGGTTTTAATTGGCTTTTTCTTAATGACGCGTCATTGCGAAGGAGCAACGCAATGAAATGGAGTAGCGACTGCGGCAATCTGTTGTTTGTTATTCAAGTTTAGCATAAACACTGCTCAAAACAAAATTTCTAATTCTCAATCTTCTCTTCAACAAAAAAATGAAAATGAATTGAAACAACTGAATTGTATTTTTTATCTTTGCGATTCGTTTAAAAAATGAAACAAAATGAAAATATCATACAATTGGTTAAAACAATTTTTGAAGATAGACTGGGAAGCTGAAAAGACAGGAGAATTGTTAACCGATTTAGGTCTTGAAGTAGAAGGAATAGAAACCGTTGAATCCATAAAAGGAAGTTTGGCTGGTGTGATAGTAGGTAAAGTTTTGACATGCATCCAACATCCAAATGCCGACCGATTGAAGATTACTACCGTAGCTATGGGAAATGGAGAAGCATTGCAAATTGTTTGTGGCGCACCCAATGTGGCAGTCGGACAAACAGTGCCCGTAGCAACCATTGGAACAACGTTGTATGATGAAAAAGGGGATGGTTTTGTGATTAAAAAAGGAAAGATTCGAGGGGAAGAGAGTCATGGAATGATTTGCGCCGAAGATGAATTGGGCATAGGAACCGACCACGATGGTATTATGATATTGGACGATGCGATTGTTGCCGGAACTCCTGCAGCCAATGTGTTTCAGGTGGAATCGGATCAGGTTTTTGAAATAGGATTGACACCAAACAGGGCAGATGCAATGAGCCATTACGGTGTTGCTAGAGATTTGCGAGCAGGTTTATTGCAACAACAAATCTCATTGGAGTTGATTTCTCCTTCCACAAGCAATTTTAGGGTTGACGACAGGACGCTAAAAATTGATGTGGTTGTGGAAGATATTGAAAAAGCACCGCGATATGTTGGCGTGACAATCTCTGACATAAGCATTAAAGAATCTCCTTCTTGGCTTCAAAAAAAATTAAAAGCCATTGGGGTAAAACCCATAAATAATGTGGTGGATGTGACCAATTATGTACTTCATGAATTAGGTCAACCATTACACGCTTTTGATGCCGCCGCTGTTAAAGGCAATAAGGTTATTGTGAAAACATTGCCAACGGGCACAAAATTTATAACGCTTGATGGGGTGGAACGCGAATTGCACGAAGAAGATTTAATGATCTGCAACAGCAATGAGGAACCAATGTGTATTGCTGGCGTTTTTGGCGGATTACAGTCTGGTGTTTCAGAAAACACCACGTCCATATTTTTGGAAAGTGCCTATTTTAGTCCAGTCTCCATTAGAAAAACAGCAAAAAGACATGCGCTTAATACCGATGCTTCTTTCCGATTTGAAAGGGGAATCGATCCAAACATTACCAAATACGCCTTAAAACGTGCTGCCAATTTAATCGTGGAAATTACAGGAGGAAAAGTTTCTTCGGAAATAGTGGATATGTATCCTGTAAAAATAGAAGATTTTCAGATTTTTTTAGCCTATGAAAAAATGGATCGGTTAATTGGTGCTAAAATCCCAAGAGAAACAGTTAAAGACATATTGGCTTCTTTAGACATAAAATTTAACATTGTTACTGAGGCTGGACTCGGATTAAGCATTCCTTCTTATAGGGTTGATGTGACCCGCGAGGCGGATGTTATTGAGGAAATACTGCGTGTTTACGGCTATAACAATGTCGAGTTTTCCCACAAACTTAACACCTCAATTTCATTTTCGGAATTTGAAGGCATTAAAGTCGAAAATGTGGTTGCGAATCAATTGATTTCACAGGGATTTAACGAAACGATGGCAAATTCTTTGACCAATGCCAATTATGTTGCGTTGTCAGAAACGCTTAAAGAGGAACACAATGTAGCTATATTAAATCCTTTAAGCAACGATTTAGGTGTGATGCGTCAGTCTTTGTTATTCAGCGGATTAGAATCCGTTGTTTATAACCTGAACAGAAAAAATAATGCCTTAAAATTCTTTGAATTTGGGAAATCTTACCACCACTTTGAAAGTGGGTACGAAGAGCAAAAACATTTAACCTTATTTGTGACTGGAAACAGAACAAAAGATTATTGGAATTTGCCTCAAAAACCGTCAGATTTCTTTTATATGAAAGGAGTTGTTCAGGCACTGTTGAAGCGTTTGGGTATCCAAAACTTAAAAGTTTCCCCAGTAAAAAACGATGTGTTCTCCGAAGGAATCTCCTTAAATTCTGGAAAAGTTAAATTGGCCGATTTAGGTATTGTAAAGCGAGCTGTTTTAAAAGAATTTGGCATTAAACAAGAAGTTTTGTTTGCCGATTTCAATTGGGAAAATATACTGAAACTTACCAAAAAGACACAAATTAAAGTCGTAGAACTGCCTAAATTCCCTTCGGTAAAAAGAGATTTTGCATTGTTGCTGGATAAGGAAATCACTTTTGGGGAATTGTACAACTTAGCTTTTCAGGCAGAAAAATTGTTGTTGAAAGAAGTCGATTTATTTGACGTGTATGAAGGAGAAAACCTGAAAGAAGGAAAAAAATCCTATGCGGTAAGTTTCTTGCTTCAGGATGAAACCAAAACCCTGACCGATGGGCAAATAGACAAAGTCATGCAAAAAATCCAAAATACCTTTGAAAAAAACGTAGGGGCAATACTTAGATGAAGTTGAAAGCTCAAAGATAGAAGACGAAAGTTTAAGGAAAACAAAATATTTCCCTTTTGAGAAGCCTGTCCCGCTTTTAGAGCGAGAGGGCTAGGGGTGTGTAAAACAGGAATCAAACAAATATTAAAAGTTAAATATTAAAAGTAAAAAGATTGACGAATCAAATTCCCCTCTTGAGAGAACCACAATCAACTCCCCTCTTGAGAAGCCTGTCCCGCTTTTTCAGCGGGAGGGTTAGGGGTGTGTAAAACTGGAATCAAACAAATATTAAAAGTTAAATATTAAAAGTAAAAAGATTGACGAATCAAACTCCCCTCTTGAGAGAACCACAATCAACTCCCCTCTTGAGAAGCCTGTCCCGCTTTTTCAGCGGGAGGGCTAGGGGTGTGTAAAACTGGAATCAAACAAATATTAAAAGTTAAATATTAAAAGTAAAAAGATTGACGAATCAAACTCCCCTCCTGAGAGAACCACAATCAACTCCCCTCTTGAGAAGCCTGTCCCGCTTTTTCAGCGGGAGGGCTAGGGGTGTGTAAAACTGGAATCAAACAAATATTAAAAGTAAAATATTAAAAGTAAAAAGATTGACGAATCAAACTCCCCTCTTGAGAGAACCACAATCAACTCCCCTCTTGAGAAGCCTGTCCCGCTTTTTCAGCGGGAGGGTTAGGGGTGTGTAAAACTGGAATCAAACAAATATTAAAAGTTAAATTATTAAAAGTAAAAAGATCGACGAATCAAACTCCCCTCTAGAGAAGCCTGTCCCGCTTTTAGAGCGAGAGGGTTAGAGCCAATGTCATTAAGTTAAAGAAATGTTTGTCATTGCTTCGCCAGTTCGCTATCGCTCGTACCTCGGAATGACAAAAAAATAATATAAACGCTTAACTTAATAACATTAGGGTTAGGGGTGTATTTTTCTATGAAGAAAAAATTAAAATTAATAAAAACCAGCCAACACTAATCAGAGAAGTTCAGTTAGAAGGCTTTTAATACTTTTATTTGAAAAAAATAATCTACATAGGAAATAATTTGGCACAGAAATCGAATTACCATTCTGCCATGGCTACTTTAACAAAGCTATTGCAAAGCGAAGGTCATAAAGTTATTTGTGCTTCTGATAAAAGCAATAAAATAGCGCGTTTATTGGCAATGTGCTTTACTATTTTGAAGTATAGAAACACCGCGAAAGTGGTGCTGATTGACACGTTTAGCACCTCAAACTTTTATTATGCGCTTATTACTTCCCAATTGGCTAGAATTTTATCCTTAAAATACATTCCCATCCTTCATGGCGGAAACTTGCTGCACAGACTGAAAAATTCCGAAGTTTTTTCAACAATGATTTTTAAATATGCCTTTAAAAATGTGAGTCCGTCCTTATATTTGGCATCAGAATTCAAGAAATATAATTTTGAAACAGTTTATATTCCCAATACCATTTCAATTGAGGAATATCCTTTTAAATTGCGCACAAAATTAGCACCTAAATTATTGTGGGTAAGGGCATTTGATAAAATATACAATCCAGCAATGGCTGTTAAAGTACTTGCCTTATTGAAAACATCTCATAAAAATGCAAGCTTGTGTATGGTAGGTCCAGATAAAGATGGGTCTTTAAATGAAATAAAAAAATTGGCAATACAATTGGAGGTAGCCGATAGCGTTATCTTTACAGGGGTATTACCAAAGGAAAAATGGCATGAATTGTCGAAAAATTATGATATTTTTATCAATACCACCAACATAGACAATATGCCAGTGAGCGTATTGGAAGCGATGGCTTTGGGTTTGCCTATAGTTTCCACCGATGTGGGTGGATTGCCTTATTTGATTGAAAATAATGTGGACGGACTCTTAATTTCCGTAAATGAAGAAAAGAAAATGACGGAAGCCATTGTAACATTGCTAGGGAATCAGAAGAAGGCAGAAGAATTGTCTAAAAACGCATGCGAAAAAGCGGAAAAATTCGATTGGAGTGTTATAAGGCTTAATTGGGATAAATTGTTGAAGAATGTATAAACGGATCTATAAAATTGGCGAACGTTTGCGGAATCCTTCCCTATCAACCTGGTTTCATTTTCTGAAAGCATCGGAAACTTGGTCATTGGCTTCACTTCAAGCCTATCAATTGAAAAAATTACAGGAATTGGTTGCGATTGCTTATGAAAATTCGACCTATTATAAAAATATTTTTGATACATTGGGAATGAAACCTTCAAACATTCAATCGCTTGAGGATCTTCAAAAACTGCCCATAATTACCAAAAATGAACTGCTAAGTTTCAACAAAGAAATTCACACAAATCTTAAATTTAATAAACTTTTTCAAGCAAATACTTCAGGAACTTCAGGAGAATCTTTAAAATTTAAGAGGGAAGAATCTGCAGATTCCTTTAACCGCGCGTCCATCTATCGGGGATATTCATGGTACAAGATTAATCCTTGGGAGCGAAACGGCTATTTTTGGGGTTATAGTTTTTCGGAAAGAGAAGTGCTAAAAATCAGGATTTTGGACAGTTTACAAAACCGTTTTAGAATCTTCAATTACCGAAAAGAATCAATCGATTTTTTTATAAAAAAGCTTAAAAACGCCAAATTTTTGCATGGCTATTCTTCTATGATTTATGAAACTGCAAAAATAATCAACAGTCAAAATTTAGAGAAACCTTCAAACTTGAAAATGGTTAAAGGCACTTCAGAAAAAATATTTGAGGCCTATCAACAGGAAATTGAAAAGGCATTCGGACAAAGAATAATCAGCGAATACGGTGCGGCGGAAACAGGGATCATTGCTTTTGAGTGCCCAAAAGGAAATATGCACCTCAATATGGAAGGCGTTATTGTTGAAGAAATTGACCATAAAATTGTGGTAACCAATTTACAAATGCACGCTTTTCCAATTATTCGTTATCAATTGGGCGATTATATTAGGTTGGCGCCTAAAACTAAAAAATGTGAATGTGGCATGCAACATTTAATCATTGAAGAGGTTACAGGACGAATTGGGCAGCCAGTCTATGGGAAAAACAATACGTATCCGAGTCTGTATTTTTATTATATTTTTAAAAATTTAGCGTTAAAACAGTCGTTATTATTAACCTATCAAGTGGTTCAAAAAGAAAAAGGAAAATTAACCTTTTTGATAGAACAACATTTGGATAGCACGCAATTAATATATTTGGAAAATGAAATTGTCGTTTATTTTAAAAGGGACATGGATTTTAGGATTGAACATTCTCAAAATTTATCGACTCAAAATAAAAAGTTAATAAGTTTTATTTCTAATATTGCATAAATGAACCCACTGGTATCTATTATAACGCCCTGTTTCAATGCCCAAGATTTTATTGCTGAGACCATAGTTTCCGTGCAAAATCAGACCTTTACAAATTGGGAATGGTTTATTATGGATGATTTTTCTACAGACAACGCAGTTTCCATTATTGCTGAATTTGCGCAAAAAGATACCCGTATTAAATTGTTGCCGCTTAAAAAAAACTCAGGGCCAGCAATTGCCAGAAATATGGGAATTGCCTTGGCAAAAGGAAATTATATGACTTTTATTGATGCCGATGATGTATGGAAGCCACAGTTTTTGGCGGAGAATGTTTCCAAAATTGCGCAAAGTGAAGGTTTTTTATGCGCTTCTTATGAAATGTATGACGAAACCCTTAACCGGAAATTAGGGGAATTAATTGTTCCGAAATATGCAACTTACGCGGCTATTTTAAAAACAAATACCATTAGTTGCCTGACGGCGTTTGTTGATATTTCACGTTTGGGAAAAGAGTTTATGCCCGAAATAAAATACCGGCAGGATATGGGACTTTGGTTAAAATACTTAAAAAAAATAAATAGGGTGGAAGGCATCCAGCAATGTTTGGCCATTTACAGAATCAGGAAGCAATCGCTTTCAAACAATAAAATTAATTTATTGAAACATCAATGGACTTATTATCGAGATATTGAAAAATTATCCTTTTCTAAGTCGGTCTATTATTTTACATTTTGGATGTATTACGGATCAAAAAAATATTGGCTGCTTAAAGGCTAAATCTAGGGACAGGTCGCAATTTGTCCGAAGTGGAATATAATCCAATTTTACATAATCGATACCTCAAAAATCGTATTCCGGATATAGTAAATCATCAATTCATCAATCCATTAATCCAGCATACTAAAAATTAAATAGCAAAATAAACATTCAAAGTTTGTAAAAAATTAACATAACTTTGGCTTTTTACAAAAGTGAAAAAGAGAAAATCAATTTTAGATGCATACTGACAGTTTTTATTTTAACATTTCTGAACGCAGACTTTATTTACGTGTTCTTGATACGGGATTTACCGTATTGGGATTATATGTGCTCAATGTTTATTTTAATATTAATTATTTTGATTTTTCTAGTCCAAGCTGCATTTTATGGATTTCAACCTTAATAATTTATTTGTTGGCATTTGGAGAAATTTTTGAAATGTACGATTTAAAGGTGGCAAGCGACAAGTATTTAACCTTAAGAAGTGCTATAATAACCGTATCTTTTGTCACATTATTTTATGTATTTACCCCTGTAATTTCTCCGCAATTACCATCGAACAGGTTGCAGTTGGCATATTTTTCACTAACTGTGCTTTTTTCGATTCTTCTTAATAGATTTTTTTACATACAGTTGATTTTTTCTCCCCGTTTTTTGAAAAATATTTTACTGATTGCTGAAGAAAGTCAACTGGAAGTGTTGGTTACCACTATTCAAAATAAGGAATCAAATCGAATTGTGGCTTATGTGTCAAATGCTGCAATGGCCAATAATAAGAAGCAAATATTTATGGCTATTTCTGAAGCCAATTTGGAAGAGATTGTAAAAGAAGAAGGTATTAATGAAATTGTAATTTCCTCAAATAACCTTCAATTTATAACGCCTGAGTTAAATAAACAACTTATTTTGTTGTTTGAAAAAGGAATGGCCATTAGAAGTGCCGATAATTTTATTGAAGAAGAAACTCACCGAATTTCCGAAACAAAATTAACCGCCGATTTTTACAATTATTTTACCTTCAGCAAAAGCCATCAAAACAATTTATATTTGGTATTCAGACGAGTAATGGACATATTGTTCTCGCTTATTGGAATTGGGATTTTCTTATTGTTAATTCCTTTTGTGTTTTTTGGAAATTTGTTCGCAAATAAAGGTAAATTACTCTATACCCAAGAAAGAGTTGGCAAAAGAGGAAAGAAATTTAGGATTATTAAATTCAGGACGATGGTTGTCAATGCCGAAATTAACGGAGCGGAATGGGCGCAGAAAGATGACATCAGGGTTACCGTTTTTGGCAAAATTCTCCGAAAAAGCAGACTCGATGAAATTCCGCAGTTTATAAATGTGTTAAAAGGAGATATGAGCCTGATTGGCCCGCGACCCGAACGACCTGAATTTGTGCGCATACTGGAAAAAGAACTTCCTTTTTATGCCATACGCCATGTTATAAAACCCGGATTAACAGGCTGGGCACAAGTGAAATATCCTTATGCACATTCTGTAGATGACCAGCATAAAAAATTAATGTACGACTTATATTACGTAAAAGAGCGAGATTTATTGATGGATTTCAAAATCGTCATCAAAACCATCAGTACCATTTTATTTTTCCGGGGAACTTAAATTATTTGTAACTAATCAGTACTTAGAGTGGCTAAAGTTTAGCGTACTTAAAGTTAAAAATAGGAGTTTTTAAGACATAAAAAAGTCTCAAATATATTATAACAATCATTGTTGTCCGATAAAAATTCATAAAAAATGATTTATCTCAAAATAAATGGGACTTTAGAAACAGGTCGCCCCGATGGGGCTTGATTTACATAAAAATCTATTTTTCTACAAATAGGTCGTCCCTCTGGGACTGATACTGCCCCGTAGGAGCTAAATGTTTGTAGAAAGATTAAAAAAATGGTTCATTTTGAATAGCGGTTAAGCCTAAAAACTAATTTACTCTAGGCACTCCAAACTTTAGGCACTCTAGACACTCCAAATTTTAGGCACTCTAGGCACTCCAAACTTTAGGCACTTCAAACTTTAGGCACTAATTAATTACAACTATTTTTCCTAAGTCGATTTCTACAACACAAAATTACCTAAAATTCACTGGTAAAGTGAAGTTTCACATTTGGATATTTTTCCTGGGTCATTTGTATAGAAAACGCAGAGTCAGCTAAAAATACCAGTTGTCCTTGTTTGTCGTGTGCCAAATAACGTTGTTTTACCCGTTTAAAATCTTTAAATTCCTCGCTTTTCGGATCTTTAGGGTCAACCCAGCAAGCCTTGTGTACGTGTAAATTTTCATAGCTGCATTTTGCGCCGTATTCATGTTCCAATCGGTATTGGATCACTTCGTATTGCAGGGCGCCAACAGTTCCAACAACCTTTCGGCCATTCAGTTCTAAAGTGAACAACTGCGCAACGCCTTCATCCATTAATTGATCCAATCCTTTATACAATTGTTTCGATTTTAGTGGATCTGCATTGTTTATGTAACGGAAATGCTCAGGTGAGAAACAAGGAACGCCTTTAAAGTTCAGCACTTCTCCTTCGGTAAGCGTATCGCCAATTTTAAAGTTTCCAGTATCTGGAAGTCCAACAATATCTCCTGGAAAAGATTCTTCAACAATTTCCTTTTTTTCGGCAAAAAAGGCATTTGGACTGGAGAATTTGAATTTTTTATTGAGGCGAACATGCAAATAAGGCACATTTCTTTTAAAAGTTCCCGATACAATTTTTACAAAAGCCAACCTGTTTCTATGATTTGGATCCATATTGGCGTGAATTTTAAATACAAATCCAGTAAGCGTTTTTTCTTTGGAATCCACCAAACGGATATCTGCCATTTTCGGTTGTGGAGATGGGGCGATTTCAATAAAGCAGTCAAGCAATTCCTTAACCCCAAAATTGTTTAAGGCCGAGCCAAAAAATACAGGTTGCAATTCACTGTTTAAATAGGCCTTTTTATCAAATTCAGGATATACTTCTGTTAAAATATTTAATTCTTCGCGCAAGATATTTGCCGATTTTTCTCCTATAATTTTGTCAAGTTCCGGTGTAGAAATATCTGTCAATTCAATTCCCTTGGAAACAGTTTGTTTGTTATCCCCCGAAAACAGATTTATTTTTTTTTCATAAATGTTGTAAATTCCTTTAAAATCATAACCCATCCCAATAGGAAAACTCAATGGTGTAACGGTCAAACCCAATTTTTGTTCCACTTCATCCAGCAAATCGAAAGCATCTTTTCCCTCGCGATCCATTTTATTGATAAAAACAATGATGGGAATTTTGCGCATTCTACACACTTCCACCAGTTTTTCGGTTTGCTCTTCCACACCTTTTGCCACGTCTATCACAACAATAACACTATCAACCGCCGTCAATGTTCTAAAAGTATCTTCGGCAAAATCCTTATGACCGGGCGTGTCTAAAATATTTATTTTTTTCCCTTTGTAGTTAAAAGCCAATACCGAAGTGGCCACAGAAATTCCCCTCTGACGTTCAATTTCCATAAAATCGGAAGTGGCACCTTTCTTAATCTTGTTGCTTTTAACGGCTCCAGCTTCTTGTATGGCACCCCCAAATAGCAATAATTTCTCGGTCAAGGTGGTTTTTCCCGCATCGGGATGCGAAATAATTCCAAAGGTTCGTCTGCGTTGTATTTCTTCTAAAAAAGTCATTACTAAAATTTTGAGGTGCAAATATATGGCTAATTACACAAATTGCAATTAGAATTTATAGGCAATAAAACCCTGAAGTTTAGCCTGCCTAAATGCTTATTCAATTGGTAATTCAAAATTATAAAAAAGATTATTTGCAGGGCGTTCCCGCCGAAAAGGCCCAGGAGCGGATCTTTCGTTCCAATCAGTCATTGCGAGCGGAGCGTGGTAATCTTTGAATACATTACCTGCCAGCCACAGGCGGGGAAGTCAGAAGCACTTCAAAAAAAAACCAACGCTAGTGCCAGCCTCCCGCTAGTGACTACAACTAATTTTTGAGTAGTTTTTTTTCTGCTTATGTCATATATTTGGTAAAAACAGATAAAAAAAATTCTTGTTTGTTGTGTATGAGCGAGACGCTCGCACCAGCGAGGGACTCGCGTTGCGAAGTTGGAAGTTGGAAGTCCGAAGTCCGAAGTTGGAAGTCCGAAGTGCAACCGCAATTAATTCCCCTCTCGAGAGGGGCTAGGGGTGTGTTTTCCAGCGGGAGAGCTAGGCGTGTGTTTTCCTGTAGTCAATGAATTAAAATTAATAAAAACCGGTCAATACCAATTAGAGAAGTGCACCCAAAAGTAAGTTCCTCACAAACCGAGTAACCACAATAAGCAACAGATTGCTGTATTTCAGTGCGTTCCATTCGCAAAGACGGGTCAGGAGTTATGTTTAAAATTTACAATTCAAAATTTCACAAAAGATTTAACCCCTTATTTTATCAAGTAAATTGTTAAGTTGTATTACTTCTTTGGGCGATAAATGCTGCATTTTTTGGTCGAGTTCCTTTTCGTGGGCATCAATTTTAGCCAAATAATCCAAACCAAGCTGACTAATTAGAATATCTTTTTGTCGTCTGTCTTGTTTGCATTCTTTTCTTGCCACCAGTTTTTTTGTCAGCATTCTGTCAATAACCCTACTGATGTCCGAATT
>JAQVGD010000289.1 GCA_028696945.1 Lutibacter sp. | reverse complement strand
TTTCCATTGTCTATAAAAGTTGCAATTTTTTCAACTTCTTTTAAATATTCTTTGTTTGGTTTAGTGCCTTCTTCTTCACCCCGCCAAGGTCTCCCTGATGAAAAACTTTGTGGCCAATTTAAATGTATACCGTCATTAACCTTAATGGCCGCATCTTCCCAGTTCCAGGCGTCAAATTGAACAATTGATGAAGTTCCAGAAATAACGCCGCCTCTCGGTGTTATCTGTCCGAGAAGAACACCATTTGGTCGTACGCTTTCAATCACTTTGGATTCGGCATTGTAGGCGATTAAACTTCTAACATGGGGAATCATTCCTCCAATTTCATTATCATCAACTGTAGCTCTCACGGCGTCAATTTCCCCCAATCCCAAAGAAGAATTGGCTAGGATAAACCCTGGGTAAACATGTTTGTTTTTAGCACTTATAATTTCCCCCATACGAGCGATTTTTACGTTGGCGCTTCCAACAAATTCAAGTTTGCCATTTGAAAACATAATTAAAGAGTTTTCAATAATTTCTCCATTTCCCAAATGCGCGGTTGCGCCTTCAATGCTATAATCAGCAGTTTGTTTGGGAGCCGGAGTTTGCTGTGCTGAAATAGTTATTGTTAAAAATAAAAATAGCAGGTTGTATATAGTTTGTTTTTTCATTTTCTTCAGGTTTTTAAAATTCTAGTACAGTATCACAATGAAGATGTACAGGTGTTTTTTTGCTTGGCGATTGAACATCGTTTCCGTTATTTTTTTCAACCAACATCATATTTATTAAGGAATTTCGTTCATTTTTTACTTGTTCTCTCAACTGTAAATCCCTTTCTGTATCAAAATACACAACGCCTTCAATAAGTGTTTTTTTCGGCTTTTGCATAAATGGAAAGCGGATTTTCGCTCCACAAAACAACATCAGCATCTTTTCCAACTTTAACACTTCCAACGCGATTATCAATATGAAGCAATTTTGCCGGATTGATAGTAACTAGTTTCCAGGCTTCTTCTTCTGATAATCCACCGTATTTTATTGTTTTAGCAGCTTCTTGGTTTAATCGTCGGTTCATTTCTGCGTCGTCTGAGTTAATGGCAACTGTAATCCCAACTTTATGCATAATTGATGTATTGTAAGGAATGGCATCGTTTACTTCATATTTATAAGCCCACCAATCTGAAAATGTTGAAGCACCCGCACCGTGTTCTTTCATTTTATCGGCAACTTTGTAACCTTCCAAAATATGCGTAAAAGTATTCACTGTAAAATTGAATTTATCGGCAACTTTCATCAGCATATTTATTTCACTTTGTACGTAGGAATGACAGGTTATAAATCGTTCCTTATTTAAAATTTGTCCCAATATTTCCATTTCTGTGTCCTTTCTGAAAGGTTTTCCGCTCTTTTTGATAAGGTCATATTCTTTGGCTCTTTGGAAATAATCCATATAAACTTCTTCTACACCCATTCTGGTTTGAGGAAAACGCACCTTTTCGGTATTTCCCCAATTGGCCTGTTTCACGTTTTCTCCCAAAGCAAACTTTATAAATTTATCGTTGTTCTTATAAAGTAGATTCTTGGCAGTTTCGCCCCACTTCAATTTCACAAGAGCTGCTTGCCCACCAATCGGGTTTGCCGAACCGTGCAATATTTGAACCATGGTAACACGTCCGGCTAAACTTCTGTAAATTTGAACATCATCTGAATCAACAACATCTTCCAAAGAAACTTCGGCAGTAGAATTTTGACCCGATTCGTTAACGGCAACAGTGGCGATGTGAGAATGCTCATCTATAATTCCGGCAGTTAAATGTTTGCCGGTTCCATCAATTATTTTAGCACCTTTAGACACTAAATTTGTACCGATTTTAGAAATTTTGCCGCCTGCAATCAAAACATCTGTATTTTTTAGAATCCCATCATTTTCATTTGTCCAAACCGTTACATTTTTGAATAAAATGCTTTCTTGTTTTGGCTTTTCGGTAAATCCAAAAGCTATATTTGGATAAGTGACTGGTAAAATGGTGATTTTTGAACTTTCTTCCTTTTTTTCTTTTTCTTTGGCCTCACCTTTTTTGATGGCATTCCAAGTAGATTCTCTTCCTTTTTCATCGGTGGCAGTACCACTTAAATTGTCTGAATCTTTATAAACCCTTGCTATAAGTCGGTTAAATTTAGTGGAATCTACCTGACTGTTAATCAATAGATTTAACCAATTGTCATTATAAATTAATTTTGATTTTAACTTGGTTTCTCCTTCTTTAAGAGCAACTTTTAATTTGGGCGATTTACCGGTAATGGATAAATCGTAATTTTTGCCGTTTAGAGAAAGGGTATAATCACCTGCAATTTCTTTAATATCCATTGAATTTACAATATTTCTTGAACCTTGCACCCAATTTTCATACAAGGTTGTTTCCTTGTCAAAAATTTCTCCGGAAGTGATTAAAAAGTTTGCGTAACTGCCTTTTTTTAAGGACCCTATTTCATTTGATTTTCCTAAAATAGTTGCCGGAATGGTGGTTAAAGCTTCTAAAGCAGCAGTTTTGTCAAAACCGTAATCGAATGCTTTTTGCAGATTTTTATTGAAATCGGAAATCGATTTTAATTGATTGGTGGTCAGGGAGAAAGGAATTTTGTTCTGATGTAAAATTTGCAGGTTTGCAGGTTCCTGATTCCATTTTCTCATATCGCTTAGCGCAATTTCATCAACCAAATAAGGCTCGCTCACATCATAAGCTTTTCTAAAATTTATAGGGATAATATAGGTTGCATTGGTAGCCTTTATTTCTTCAATATTTTCATATTCGTCGCCACCTCCAACAATAACGTATTGAATACCATATTCATCGCCAACTTTATCGGCGCGTAAATTATTTTGTTTTCC
>JAQVGD010000095.1 GCA_028696945.1 Lutibacter sp. | reverse complement strand
ACGACGCTCTTCCGATCTGCTTGAGTGTCTAAAATTCTTAAATATTCATCAATTGCCGGATGATTTTTGCCGGTTTGTTCATATAAAGTTGCCAAAACAAACCTTACAGAGCTCATTTCTTCAGGGGTTTCAGCTTTATCTAAGGCTTTTTTAAAATCATTTATGGCATGACTAAGCTCTTGTTGGACAACATGTAAATTTCCTCTGGAAATATAGTACTTATACCTGTCTGTATGAACATAAATATCCATAAGTTGTTCATACGCCAAAACGCTTGTGGCATCGAGTTCAAGGATTTTATTGAAATACTCTGTCGCTTCCGATTTTTTATCTAAAATCATTGCAATATGTCCTAAGCGCTCTAAAAGTTCAAGACTTTTGGGACTCTGTGCAAAAAGCTTTTTATATTCTTCATATGCTTTATCATACTGTTCATTTTCTTCAAGTTGTTCGGCTGTATTTAACCCCATATAATTCTCCTATTAGCTTTTGTGGTGGGATAGTAATCCCACCCTACAATCCATTTTCTTAATATATTAAACCAAAAAAACGAATTAAAAACTACCTAGTTGTAGGCATTTTGAACTTTTTCCATGCCGTCTTTTAAATAATCCTCTATCATGGGCTTTTTTAAGACTTTTTTTAAAACATTAAGTTCATCCTGAGTAAAATTCTGCAATACATAAGCTTCAGAAGGAATATTAGGTTGAGGTCCTATACCGATTTTAAGTCTGTCAAATTGAGTTGTGCCAAGATACCCTATGATTGACTTAATTCCGTTGTGCCCGCCGTCAGAACCGGATGAGCGAAATCTCACCACCCCTAAATCAAGCGAAATATCATCATAAATAACTAAAACATCTTTCAACGGAATTTTATAAAAATTCATTACAGCTGCAACGGCTTCTCCCGATAAATTCATATAAGTCAGAGGTTTTACTAAAATAATATCTTCATCATTTAACTTAAATTTTGCTATTAATGATTTAAGTTTTTTTTCTTGCTTAAAAGTTTGATTATGTGTCCGGGCAAAAAAATCCGCCATTATAAAACCGGCATTATGCCTTGTAAAAAGGTATTTATCTTCAAAATTGCCTAGCCCTATTATCAGTTTCATTTCTCTAGTTGTCCTTTCAGATACATTATATTTATAATTTTAACCCAAATAAATATTACCACATAGATTTGTCTAACTCGTGCATTAAAAAAAATTCAAAAAAGATTAAGAATATAATACCGAATAATAATTTTAATAAAAAGAGGGGGGATAAAATGATACAAAAAAATAAACCTATTATACAAACGAAAAGCTCGCAAAAGGTTGCAAAATTCTTAGACAGCAACAAATTGCATAAAAAAGATTTTGCTGAAATGATTGGCGTAACATTATCTTATGTATACAATTTGATTGATAATACAATTCCGTTTTCAACACGTTCAACTACATTAGAGAGAATTGCAACGGTTATGGACATTGAACCGGATGAATTTGAGGAATATAAAATACCTCAAGAACCTATTTTAATTGATGATTCAATAGAATTTTTAAAAGACAGCATAAAATTAAAAGGGCTTTCTATTGTAAGTTTTCTCAAATCATTCCCACGCAAAAAACGGCTTGAAATCGTAGATATTCTGCGTGGAGCAAGCCCATTGCCGATTGATTTTAAGGAGCTTAGCATGATAGCACAGGTTTTAGACTTAAAAAAAGATGAAATATATCCGCTATGGGAAAACAGACTAAGACAGGTTTTAGAATCAAGCGGAATGAATATTAACGCAAATTCGGCATTAATAAATACAATGTTTGACTGTGCAAAAAAATTTATCAGCTTGAAATAAAGTAGGTTGGGGTAAAAGGCTTTAAACGTTGCTTTTGTAAATTGGTTTGCATTTTTTACCCCAACAACAATCAATCTAAATCCATCTCCTGAATATGTAAAATATCTTTAAAGTTACCCCAATTAATTTCATAATTTTTTCTTTTGACAAATTTTTCGAAAGAAGAATATTTCCAATCTTTTACCGCATTAACATAATTATGTTTTACAGGATTAAAATGAATATAATCAAGATGATTGTACAAATCATTCTCGTCCCTGATAGTATGCTCCCAATATCTTCGTTGCCAAATATCTTTTTCCTGTTTTTTTTGTCTGCTTGGGGATATTTTATAGTTTTTAATTTTGTTAATATCAATATTTTTAGAAAAATAAGTTTTTATTAAATGAACTATTTTAGGATAATTATTGATGCATTTTGGCTTGATAATAATATGAAAATGTTCGGGAAGAATAACAATTCCAAAAATTTCAAAATCATGAAACCTTTTTGCATTGTTGATTGATTTTTTTAATAATTCAATGTTATCAATTAAAATAGGTCTTCTTTTACTCGTAACGACCGTTAAAAAAACATATGTATTTTCTAAAAATAATCTTCTGTACCTCATTCTTTAATTATATTATAAAGCAGGTTTTGTTGGGGTAAAAAATGCGAACTTAATTTCATATATAATAATTAAAAGCCTTTTACCCCAACCTACTTTTGTTAAAAAAACAGTTGACGAGACAGCATGTTCCTGATAGGCTTGTTATACACGCTGAAATTTTGTTTAATTTATTAATAAAAATTAAATAGCGGGTAGGGTGGGTTCCCTAACCCACAAAAAAGTGATAATTAAATAGAATAATTTGTGCTTGTAGCTCAGCTGCCTGTTGAATCTTTTACGAAGTAAAAGTTCAACAAAAGTCAGATTTTGCTCTACCTGCTGAGGTACAAGGTAAAAAAATGAAAATTAAATAGAATAATTTGCGCTTGTAGCTCAGCAGGTAGAGCACTCCCCTTTTAAGGGATAGGTCGCGCGTTCGAATCGCGCCAAGCGTATTTTTTTGCCTTCTTTTCAAGAGTTTTCGCCAAACAGTTTTTTACGGCGAAAACCGTAGAAAATGGCGTCACGGCTTGCTATTATTGTCCACATCTTAACTACCGTTTTCAATAGTAACTCGTTCGCAACTACAATATATTGAATAAAGTTTCGCGATAAAGTAAGCTATGACTATAATTTGCCGTCTGCTTACTTCATGAATTTTAACTCTTGTTAAGAAAAATACCCCCGATTGGATTCGAACCAACGACGCACAGCTTAGGACGCTATCGCTCTATCCATCTGAGCTACGGGGGCTTACAATTTTATTTTAGCACAAACATTCAGATGGATAGAGCAAAAATATGACTTATGTTGAACTTTTGCTTTTGCAAAAGATTAAACGAGCCATCTGAGCTACAAACCGGAAAATGTTACGAACACAGTTGTTTCCTCGGACAACTCGGAAACAACAAGCTTTAACCGACAAGCCGATATCCTGATCCGTAGTGTTCGTGCTACTCGCACACGGCTCAAGAGAATCGCACCAAGCGTATTTTTTTGTGCCTTTTGTATATTTTTATATTTTAATCACCAAAGATCTCTAAAAACATCATCCGGATTTCCGCTTATGTCGTGCGTTGCGAGGAAATCAATAATTGCAAACAGCATTTTTTTACAATTTTCAGTATGAGGTTTTGCAATAACTCTTTTAATTTTTTCAATATGCCTAAATGGAAGTCTTTCAACAGGCGAATAACCGCATTTTTTAAAATCCGCATAAGCCAAATGTTCACAAGTAAGATCTCTTAAATCTATCCTTAAGCCGGCTTTTTTAAGTAATTTTTTATTTAGACTCTTAAAAACTACATTAGGAAGTTGTTTTCCCATTAAAAATGTAAATAATCTTTCAAAATTTTTCAGTGTAGTACCACTAAATTCATAATCAACAAAAACATATGTCTTTTCAGGATGTTTTTCTATCTCATCAGGAGATAAACCTATACTTTCTAAATATTTTTTATAGGGTTCTGTGCGTTTTTTAAGAACGTCCTCAGGAGGAAAGGAATACCTTAACTCTGATATAGGGCAATACCTTACGTCCACACCCTGACATTCAAGAGCTTTACCTATCACTGCAGGTGAACGTCCAATGGATACAAAAACATAACCATTAGGATACATCTTATCCAAATTATCTTTTACAATTTTACTAAATAATATTATTACATTCCTATCTAAACATAATTTTCCATCGCTATCCACAAGAGTTCTTAATGCCTTTAATTCCGGTTCAGAAAGTCTTTCGTATTCTTTTATACCAAATTGCCTAAATCTTCGAAGAATTCTTCTTGGATTTAATCCCGTAAAATTTATTTCATTTCTTACAAATTTATCTTCTGTGACAGAGTCAGTTTTAAAACTTGCTGATTTCATAAATTTTTGGCAGCGTAAATCAGGAATATAAATATTTTGTTTTTGTCTTATTCTTATTTCCATATTTACATAAAACCTAAACAAATATTTTTTTGCTACAAAAATATCCCCTCCTTATTTTTGATATAATTTTATTAGATGTACTAATAATAGGGAGAAAAATGAAAAAGGTTTATATTGAAACTCTCGGATGCCAAATGAATAAATCCGATACCGAAAAAATACTCGGAATGCTTGATTATTTAGGCTATGAAGAAGTTTGTGAGTTAAAAAACAAAGACAGTGCAGATTTGTTAATAATTAACACCTGCTCCATCAGGCAGCTTTCGGAAGACAAAGCATACAGCAGAATAGGGCTTTGGGGCAAATGGAAAAAAGATCGTCCTGAGTTAAAAATAGTTTTTTGCGGCTGTGTAGCACAACAAGACGGGAAGGAAGTCTTTAAACGTGCTCCTTACGTTGATTTGGTTATGGGAACACACAATATCAATGAATTTCCGGATTTAATAAAAAGAATTGAAAACGGTGAAAAAATTATTGCAAATGATGAAACGCCCATTGAAGAAAAAGATTTCCCGCTCAAAAGAACAAAAGGTGTTAATGCTTGGATTACAATAACAGAAGGCTGTGATAATTTTTGCACTTATTGCATCGTTCCCTATACCAGAGGGCGTGAACGTTCCCGTGTACCGGAAATTATAATTAAAGAAGCCAAAGAAGCTCTTGAACAGGGGTTTAAAGAGATTACGTTATTGGGACAGAATGTAGACAGTTATAACAAAAAGGAAATAAGTAAAGGAGAAATTGGGAAAGAAATTAACTTAGCCTATCTTTTGCGGAAATTAAATTCTTTTGACGGTGATTTCCGAATTCGTTTTACTACTTCTTATCCGGCTGACATTACGGATGAATTGATTGACACGGTTGTAAATTGCGAAAAAGTTTGTGAATATTTTCACATTCCGATGCAATCAGGCTCTTCTGAAGTCCTGAAAAAAATGAACAGGCGTTATGACAGAGAAACTTATGCAAAAATTGTTAAAAAAGTCCGAGAAAAAGTTAAAGATGTTACAATAACAAGCGATTTTATTGCAGGATTCCCCGGGGAAACAGAAGAGCAGTTTAATGAAACATTAAGTGCAATGAGAGAGTTTGAACTTGATTACTCAAATACTGCTGCTTATTCACCACGCAGGCAAACAATTGCGGCTAAGAGGGAAGAGTTCTTTTTGTCTGAAGAAGTTAAGAAAGACAGATTAGAAAGGTTAAATGAACAAAACAAACAAAATTGTCTTGCATCTAACCAAAAATATATCGGACGTGAAATGGAAGTCTTGGTTGATATTTTCCTAAACCATAAGGGAAAAAATATTTTAACCGGCAGAACCCGTAACAATAAAATTGTCCACACTCCTTATGATAAAGACCTTGTAGGTGAATTTATAACCGTAAAAATCACAGGTGCAAAAACCTGGTATCTTAAGGGGGAAATTATTTAGTTTATAAATTGATAAGTCGATAAGTTTATAAATTAAGTGAGAAGTAGGGTGGGATTACTATCCCACCGATATGAATCTTTTCACTTAATAAAATTTTACATTCGCCTTTTATTTAACAATTGATTGATAATCAGCTGAATTAATATCTCGTCTTTGTTATTCAAGGTAAATTTTTATTTTGAAAAATTTTTTATATTTATATATAAGATACGAGAGATACAGAATTGGGAGATTACTATGAGCGGAGTTGAAGCAGTAAGATTTAATAAGCCGGTATACGCACAGTATACAGTAAAACAAAAAGGGAAAGTTGTAAATATGGGTTGGCCTTTTAAAAAGAAACCGGTAGCAAAAGAAGTACCCTTCAGAGCAATGGGAAAAAATGAAGATCCAAAGAAATACCTTACAGCGAGAGCTAATTATTATTTTAAAATGGATATCGAGTCCGGAAGATTAAAATATATACCAGCTAAACCACACAATATTATAGTACATAAGTGGACTACTCCTGAAAAATATACTTATTATCCAAAAGCAGGAGATACTTTTGGAAAAGTAAAAGGACGTTATAATTTACCGGATGGAATATTCGATAAATATTTTAGAGACTTAGAAAATCCTATTATGGATAGAGATAATGCAAAAATTCATGCACCTATAGAAATTCCACCGGGTATATTGCGTAAAGTTTTACATGGTGAAAACCCAACTGAAAAAGATTTAAATAATATAAAATAAATTTTATATAAAAATAAAGAAATTAAAAAAGTTTAATTATTCTGATTATAATTCATACAGTGAAGGTAAATATTTTTTATCTAATATTAATACTGTTTTAACCTTAATCCAATGCTTAGAGTTTGTGGCTCAAGATGATGATATTTTATTGTTATTACCTTTCCTTAAAAGCGATTATTATAGATGCAAAGAACTTTCTGCTGCCACTTTTAAAAAGATTTGCTCAACAAATCATATTGATTTATTAATAAAAATGCTTAATGAAAAAGATTCATTTATTCAAGAGTTAGCTATAGGTTTATTATTGGACATGACCGAAAATGACTATATTGACATTATTAGAGAAAAATTAACAATAGCTAACCCTAAAGTATATATAAATTTCCTTTCTCGTAAAGGTACAATGGAGGATATTCAACTACTAAGGTCGTTTTTAAATAGTGAAAATGACAATTTGGTTTCAAATTGTATAAAAGCAATGTTTGAAATTTACCAAAGACAGTCTAAATATTCAATTCAAGAATATTTAAAACAGCAGGAAGCTATAATATCCGTTTAAATATACAAAAAGATATTATTTGCTTTGCACTACCATCTAACTGGGCGATATGTTCTTATAAGATGTGTTATGGTTTAATAAGTCCCCACACAAAACACTTGACAAATTAATAGTTGAATGGTAAACTATTAATGAAGGAGAATTTCTATGGAACAATTTAAAAGATTCGGTATAGATTTTGATAAGGATGAATTTGTTGAAACTTCTATCTATGGGATTGTTTCGGTTTATTCACTTATCGAAAAACAAATTGAAAATTATTTGAAACAATACAATTTAAGCTCATCTAAATTCAATATGATGATGATTATTAAACATCACGGCGGCGAAAAAGGTATTAGCCAAATTGATATTGGCAAAAGACTTATCGTAACTGCATCTAATATGACCAAGCAATTAGATAAATTAATTGCAGAGGGCATGGTCGAAAGGTTTGCACTCAAAGGTGATAGAAGAGTAAATTTGATTAAAATAACTAAGCAGGGTTCTGACTTATTAGACAAAGTTTGGCCTGGATATACTGTGACAATTAAAAAGATTTCATCACCCCTTTCAACTCAAGAAAGAAAAGCTTTATCACAAAATTTAGCAAAATGGTTTGAGGGTTTGGAAAATAGTAAGTGATAAATCACAATATACTCTGTAAAGATTAGCTAAAAACAATATTATTGACATATAATGATTTAAAATAAAAAATAGGAGTATGAAAATGCTTAAGCAAGTTGAAATTTCTGGTGTTTTTAAGAATAAAAACTTTTTAAAATTATGGATTGGGCAAATTTTTTCTTACCTTGGTGATGCAATTGTACAGATTGCACTTATGGCTTGGGTTATTAACCAAGGCGGCAAAGCCGGATCGGAAATGTCAAAAATCCTTTTCTTTTTCGTTTTGCCATCACTCCTATTAAGCCCATTGGCTGGGGCTTTTTCCGATAGATTTTCAAGAAAAACCTTAATGGTTTTTAGTAACTTCTTTAGGGCGGGTTTAGTTCTAGTACTTCCTTCAATTATTTTTGGGAAATTAAATTTTCAAGGAAGTGAATTACAAATTTTGGTTTATATTTTTTCATTTTTGATGGGAACAGGGTCAGCATTCTTTTACCCTGCAAAGCAAAGTGCTGTTCCAAATTTAGTTAAAGCTGAACACTTACAATTTGCCAATGCACTTAACGCTGGCAGTTCAACTATTGCAATTCTTTTGGGTGCGGTTATAACAGGATTATGTATAAACAAATTTGGACTGGCCAATAGTTTATGGGTAAATGGGATTATTTATTTGGCATCTGCTGGATTAATTAGTTTAATCCAAATTAATAATAAAAATGTAACTTCTAAAACTACAGTTAAAACAACTTTTTTCGAGGGGCGAAAATTTTTATATAATTATCTATTCACACACAAAAACACAAGAAGAGTAATTATAATGTCAGTTTTATTAACATTAGTTACTGCTTCATTTTTTAATACATTAACTTCTGCCTCCGCGGATTATTATCATATTGGAATCGCGGGACTGAGTAAATTAAAGCTTATGCTTGGATTAGGTATGATTTTAGGAACATTTACTGTTTCATTTGCTGGAAAATATTTCAGAAATTCTATAATTCTCGCTGGTTCATTTATTGCGATGTTTTTGACTACTGCAACGGCACAAATGGTGACATCCATAAATATGGCTTGGAGTTGGTTATTATTAATAGGTATCGCAAACGCTTCAATTACAGTAACAATTGACACTATATTGCAAAAAATCACTCCAGACAGAATAAGAGGTAACGTTTTTGGGTTTAGAACAACATTAACAAGTTTGGTTTTTTTGAGTACAACTTGGACAATGTCAGAGTTAGCGGCAAAAACTTCTCCATTTGTACTTTTTAAATTTGTTGCATTAGTTAGTCTTGCAATAGCGGTGGGAGTTTTACTTTTTGATAAAAAATTCAGACATTTACTTGTCGTTACCTCGATTGGCAGTGTCTTCAAAACTTTATTCCCTATTAAAATTGAGGGAAAAGAATATTTATCTAAAACAGGTAAAATGATTTTAGCTGGAAATCATACCGGATGGGTTGATACGTTTATATTGCAAGTTGCTTGCCAGAGGCCAATTTGGTACATAACAGGCCCGGCTGCATTTGAGATGCCAATTGTTAGACAACTTGTGAAAATGTGTAATGTTATTCCTCTTCAATTCGGAAAAGGTATGACTGCACTTGATGCTGCAGTAAATAAACTTAATGGAAGTGAGGTTGTTTGTATTTTCCCTGAAGGGAAACTCACAACAGATGGTGCTTTGAATAAATTCCGAAAAGGAGTTTCTTACATCCATAAATCGTCGAAAGCTCCAATTGTTCCATTTGTTATTGAAGGTGGATTTGAAGCTTGGGCCTACAACAAAACTTTTCCTCGATTTAGAAAAATCATTATTCAATTCGGACAGCCAATTAATATGATTGAAGAAGATGATAAAATTATTGCAGATGAACTTAAGTCTCGTGTGCAGTTTATAAAAGATTCTCTCGTAAGAAGAGAAAAATCCTTATATGACAAAAATTATTACGATAATATGTTAGCATTGATGCAATTAAGAGCGGATGCAAACGCTCCTGTTAAGGCCTTGTCGATTAAAAATAAAGAGGGATGGAGCGAACTTAGTTATATTGAACTCTCAAGACAAGCTAAAAACTTTGGTAATTGCTCTTATTATCGGGTTAACCCTTTTAAGTGTAAAAATACTTCAAAATGAAGAAAAAGCAGAAGGTCTTATTTCATTTTTTAGATGTTCTTGGGTTACTTTGTTATTTGTATTTTTAAGTGTAGAAATAAATGATTTAATGTTGAAAATAAGTTCTTACACTTCATCACAAGAAACATGTGAATTGATAAACTTTAATAGGGGAATGATTCAAGTAATTGTTTGGTTATTATATTCAACCAAGCTACTTTCAACAGGTATGGGTAAAAACATAAAGCCATTTACTGTACTTGGCTCTATTGGTACTACAATTGCAATAATAGCCTTATTCGCACAAGGAACAACCTATTGCCCGATTGAAAGATATATTCCAATATTTAATTTAAGATTTATGACATTTGTGATTGGTGCAATGAATCTTATGTATATTTCTAAGCTTCTAAAAAAACACAACCGAAACGAAGAAATACAAAACTTTTTAACTTATGCTTGTGGGATAATCTTATTTTTGCTTGTTAATTTTGAAATAAATGATTATTTTATAAAATTCAATCAGGGAGCTTTAGATATGTCAGGCACAAAAAACATAGCTTTATCTGCTGGTTGGCTAGCTTACTCTATACTTGCGATGTGTTTTGGAATATTAAAACGCATAAAGCCACTGAGATATATATCGTTGGTTGTTCTTTGCCTAACTATATTAAAAGTTTTTATCCTTGATCTCTCACATTTAGATCAATTATCAAAAATCATTTCTTTCTTGGGTTTAGGAGTAATCTTATTGCTATTGTCATTTTTATATCAAAAATACAGTGAGCAAATTAAAAAATTAATTAATGAAGATATTACAAAATAAATAAAAGGAGAAAATATGTCATTTGAAGATGAAGAAAAACGAAAACAAAAAATGAAAATGGTGAAAATATCCGGAACTATAATGGCTATAGGTTTTATGATTTTCGGTGCCTATTTAGAACAACTTGGACCTTTAATCGGATTAAGTCAATCGTTTTACGCTTCTGCAATTATCAAATACATATTTATAGCAATGGGGATTATGGATTTAATAGTTTTTACATTTGTTTTTAAGTAAGGAGAAAATTATGCAATTAAATTTTAGTTTAAAGAAAGCTTGGAATGATTTGTTTGGTAAACCAAAGTATATTATTCAGCTTTTAATTGTTACAGTTATATGCATAATTTTAGAATTACTTGGAACTGTATATTCCATAAAAGGACCTAAATTCCTTAGTTCCATTGTAATAACCGGTTATACTTGTTTGATCGCTTATAATATTATCAACTCAAAAGAAGAAGTGTTGGAAAATATTTTTAATAATTCAGAAACTGGTAAATTTATATTATTAGTTGGTTTAAAAGCTGCATTAATTGATGCAATATATCTTGTTTTATTATTTTTACCTCCTGTATTTTATTTAGGTCTTTACTTTGGATTTAAACATTTTCCTGCAGAATTATCGACTATTATTGTGATGCTAATTTTATCCCCGCTTTTATTCTATGTAACAATTTTTCCAACAATAACTTTTGCAGAAGAATTTAAATTCATAGATGGATTTAATTTTGTGAAAGCATTTAGAACTTTAAAAATAGCTTGGAAAGATTACCTATTATGCTTTTTAATTATGTCTGCAATTCTTTTTGGATTATTCATATTAGGATTTATAAGTTACAACTTGTTTATCTTAAGTCAAAATAAAAGCTTAAATATTAATTCAATTTTATCATATTTCTCACATATTAACTGGTCTTTTATAAGTATTAAACTTCCTCAAAATATTTTATTTTTCAACTTTGGAGGTGTTATTTCAAGTTATTTTGGAACTCATATTGTTGCACAAGTTTATAAATATACACTTAATAAAGAATCTAAAAATAGTCTTAAACATAATTAGAAAAGGAGAAAAGTATGGAAATTAATTTTGGACCTAAAAAAGTTTGGAATGATTTAGTTGAAAGCAAAGAAAGTTTAAAGTATTTGTTGTCTATTGGATTAGTGCTAATTGTTCTCAGCATTGTTGATGTAGTGCTGAAAGTAAAGATTTTTTCATCGATAGGCAGTTTGATTTTAGGAAGCTATTTTGTATTGATGATAAACAATATAATTCATGACAAAAAGCCTGTTTTGGAAGATTTTAGTAACTCAAAAGGAGAGGAACGGAAATTGAGTTCAATAGTCTTAAAATGCATAGGAATCGGCGTTGTTTATGGCTTTGCTATTTTTGCAATTGGGATTATTTCATTTTTAATCTTTGCAAAGGTATTAATGTTAAATATTCCACTTTCTATAAGCTTATTGATTATGTTGCTTTTACCTTTGATTGTTTTAGTATTCTTTAGCAATTTGCTTTTTGCAGAAAATTTAAATTTTGGAGATGCTTTTAATTAAAGATTTAGTATCATGAAAATAGGGGTGTAAAAAAGAACCCTCCTACGATACAAGTGTATTGAGGAGGGTTTAACATTGACGAAATCATCATCAACGCTAAATAAATTACTAAAACATATTC
>JAQVGD010000094.1 GCA_028696945.1 Lutibacter sp. | reverse complement strand
TCATTTTTTCCAACCTATTGGCTGCTGCCCTTGAAAATGGTGTGGAAATAAAGATCATTCCTTTACTTTCCACATAATTTTTTAGCTCCAATTCATCTGCTTCATTGAGCGCACAGCGTTCCATAATTTCATAAATGGAAACCGTTGCATTGCCTGGAATCACTTTTTTTGCCGCGCCGCTCATTTCGTCTTCTACAATATGGGTTTGGTGTTTTACTACTTCTACTCCTGCCCTGTGAGCAGCATCCACCATTTCTTTTGCCACTTTCAAAGAACCTTCGTGGTTGATACCCAGTTCGGCAATGACCAAGGGCGGATAGTCGGGGCCAATTTTTCTTCCGGCTATTTCTATGTACTGGTTGGTGGTTGTTGGTTGGTGATTGGTGGTGTGTTTATCAAATAAGTATTCTGCATAGTCAAAATCTTCCTGGGTATCAATATCAACTTTGGCATAGGGGTGATTTACAATAAATGGCACATGATTTTCCCCAATTAATTTACCTTCCAAAATTAATGATGGCTTGGCGATGTACAACAAGCCATTTTCAAAATACAAATGCTCCAAATCCTGGCTACGTTGTCCTATTGCATAATTGTATGGCGCAAATTTATCGTTAATAATTTTGCCAAATTTTTGATCATTTCTGGTCACTGTCATTAAACTGTCAAAATTGCCCTCATTCATTCTTTTGAGGGCATCCTGCAACAGATTTGTTGGACGCAAGGGATTCGTTGGTTGCAATAGCACCACATAGTCATAATTTCCTTTTACATTTTCCATCACATGTTTTAAAGTATCAATGGTTGGGGAATCATCCGTTGCCAAATCTTTTGGCCTATCCATGACCTCCGCGCCATATTGTAGGGCAATTTCTTTGATAAAATCATCATTTGTGCTCACCATAATTTTATCTATCTTATTTTCCTTTGCAAAGTTAATACTGTGTACAATTAAAGGAATATCCCCCAAAAGAATTGTGTTTTTGTTGGGCAATCTTTTTGAACCTCCGCGTGCGGGAATGATGGCTATGGTTTTCATAAAAAATTAAAATTTCAGTCCTGATAAGGATCTAATTTTTTTTAATACTTTTTTATCTACTGGACTTCTATATTTCAAAACTTTTGGTAAACCTTTTACTACTTCAAAAATAGTAATAAAAAATACTTTAAAATATCTAAGGTCCATTAATGCATATTTTTTGAAATTATGTCCGTATAATTTTAAAATTTTGAGTAAAGGAAATGGATAATAAACCAAATAATAAAAAGTGGTGTTTTTTAATTGCTTTCCAAATCTGAAATAATCTTGTCCCAATAATTTGCGCTCAGCAATATTAACACGATGATTCACTTTGATTTTATTGGAATAAATTATGTCATATCCCTTAGACAAAACTTCTATGGCAACACAAGACTCTTCCCCATATATATCAACCCAAGGCGGAAAACCATCTATAGATTCATAAACTTCTTTTCGAATTGCAAAACCACAACCGATAAATTCATTGGTGTAAAATTCGTCTTCATTAATCGATACCTGCCTCAAAGCTTCTTCATCGCAATTAAAAACGCCTTTTATTTCCTGAAAAGCAATGATACCAACATTTGGGTATTTTTCAAAAATTGTTTTACTTTGCAAAATAAAATCTATATTTAATGGATGTGCATCATCATCCAAACCAATCAAAAATTGCCCCTGTGCTTTTGGATATAATTGATGTCTGGCTGCAGAAGCACCTATGCTTTTTTCTGAAACAACCCATTTTACCCAATCAAACTGGATTTGCAATAGTTCGGAATCATCCGTACAACCATCGAGAAATACAAGTACTTCATGTATAGACAAATCAAGAAATCTTTCCAATACACGAAGCGTAAACTCAAGTTCTTTTTTTCTGTTTTTGGATACAATAAGAATGGATATTTTCATGAATTATTTATTCGAATTTACTTTTAATATTTTGATTTAATAATAATATTAATTTGTATTATATTATTAATGGATATACCTGAGTAAAACTTGCTATTTATTTTCTAATAGATTTTCCACTACATCTTTTAAATGTTCACTACCCATATATTGCAGAAGATCATCTCTCTCCAATTTTAAATTTGTTTTATTTTCCATCCATAACCCGTAAAGTGTTTCTATCTTTTTAGCAATCTTTTCTACATCATCCACTTCTGCCAAATACAGATAATCATTTCCTAATAAGCGTTTGGTTTCACTATAATAAGGCCCTAAGGCCAAAATAGATTTGTTGGCTGCTACACAATGCGGAAATTTTCCGGGCAAAAACGGACTAATTTCTGATTTTGATTCTAAAATAATATTCACTGAAACATGTTGTTGTAGATAATATACCTCGTCAAAAGCTACATTTCCATTAAAAATATAGATTTCCGGACTTTCCTTTTGATGGTTTTCCAAAAGCTTTGCATGGTATGATGCTGGGCCAAGCAAAAGCAATCGGGCATCTATTTTGGCTTCCGGATGTTGCTTTAGAAACAGGTTAAAACCTTTTATCAAACCTTCCGGAGAGCGCTGTTTCATCAAATTTCCTGCATGCAATAAATTGAATTTTGACACATCAAAATAGTTAGGAAAAAGGGTATTTTGAACCTTATATTTTGCATTTTGGTGCGGTATCACCACGCCTGTTTTTAAAAATTGAGGAAAATAACTTCCCATCCATTCCTTTAACAATAAACTTGGAAAAGCGCTAAATTTCGCTTTTTCTGAAACTTCCCTAAAAAAATTTTCTTTCTGTTTGTAACCGGGCTGGATCCAATTATAAGGTCGTGGATAATAATGAAACGGATAAGGATCGTGAACATAAGCCATCCATTTGGAATGCCATTTCGGTAATTTCAACAAGGCATAATGCGGTCTGAAACTCGCTCCTTTACTCAAAGTCAGCACCAGATCAGGTTTGAACTCCGTTTCTTTTTTTAATGCTTTTACAATGCTTGAGGCATCATTAAAATAAGTAAAAGAAAATCCAAAAAATCCTTCTAACATTGGATTTAAATTGATACCGGTCCAACGGGTAAAAAGGCGTTCTAATCTGCTCAATAAATACAAGCCATTTTGTTTTCTTTCAAGCATGGAAATGCACTCAATCCCTGGCAGGTCAATTTCTTTTTGGGTATAATGAAATACTTTTAGGTTAAAACCAGCTTCTCTTAGATTCAAAATCAAAGCTACATTGGCTTTTGAACCACTGCTGTCATTCACATCAATGGAATCGACTATTACTTGAATTTTTTTCATTTCTTATTATCCCATTACTGGAATTTTACTTTTTTTATAAACACTAACTGTTCTCGATACATTTTTTGTTCCGTTTCACTACTCAAAAAACACTCGAACTGACGCTAACCGTAATATTGTCTGCCTGCCCTAATTGTTTATCGAATGGTCAGTTCGAGTGGTTTTAATAAAAAAAGGTAAATTTTTATTAAAATTGTAAGAACATTACCCAAAAGTTTCTTTTATAAATTGAACTATCTTTTCGCACGCTTTGCCATCGCCATAAGGGTTTGGTTCTTGTTCCAAAGACCGCTTTGAATATAACAATTTATTGGTAATATTTACTATTTTCTTTGGATCAGTGCCCACCAAAAACGAATGACCTGCAGCAATTCCCTCATCTCGTTCCGTGGTTTCACGCGTTACCAATACCGGAATGTTAAAAGAGGGTGCTTCTTCCTGAATGCCACCTGAATCGGATATAATTAAGCTGGATTTGCTCATGAGCCATACAAAGGTTGGATAATCTAATGGGTCTATCAAATGAATATTGGCAACACCTGAAAGCTTTGCAAACACCGTTTTTTGCACATTGGGATTTAAATGCACTGGATATACAATTTCTACTTCCTTATTTTTGGCTATTTCTAAAATCGCCTTACATAAATTTTCAAACCCTGTTCCAAAACTTTCTCTTCGATGCCCAGTCACTAAAATGACTTTTTTGCTGAAATCTATTTTATTGATTAAGCCATCCTTCAAAGACAACAAATAACCTGCTTCAATTTTACGCAATGTTAGGAACAAGGCATCAATTACCGTGTTGCCTGTTATCACGATTGCTGTGTCTTTTACGCCTTCAGCAAGTAAATTTTGCCTTGCTTTTAAGGTTGGAGCAAAATGAAAATCGGCAATACGACTTGTTAATTGTCTGTTCAATTCCTCAGGAAATGGAGAATTTTTGTTATAAGTACGCAAACCTGCTTCCACATGGCCCACTTTAATGCCTTTATGAAAAGCTGCCAAAGCAACCATTGTTGAAGTGGTGGTATCACCGTGCACCAAAACCAAATCTGGTTTTGCATCATTAAACACTGTATCCATTTTGGATAGGATCTGTGCGCTTAATTCATTCAAGGTTTGGTTTGGTTGCATCACATCCAAATCATAATCGGGTACCATTTCAAAAAAATCCAATACCTGATCCAACATTTCACGATGTTGTGCGGTTACGCATACCTTCACCACAAACCTGCTTTTTTTGTCTTCGACAAGCTCAGACTGACTTTGTTGAAGCGCAGATTGACAAAGAGCATGATACAAAGGTGCCATTTTAATAGCTTCGGGGCGTGTACCAAAACACAATAAAATCTTCATTTGCTCAATTTCTTTAAAGTGGTTTTATATGTTTTCCATAAAGGGAATAAATAAAACTTCATGTTCAAATATAGCTTAATTTGAAATGATGACTTCGCTATTTTTAAAATATTGTGCAATAATAATTGGTCTCTAAAAGACAAGGCAAAACCAGCCAAGTATTTCAACAAACTTGGGGTCATCAAATTTTTGGCAGCTAAATTTTCTGAAACCAATAGAACCGCTTCTTTTTTTGAGTTTACACGGATGGTGTCATTTTTAAAAAATTCGCCAGTATTTGAATTGGGGTGTTTTCTGTTATAATATAAAATATTATCTATAACAATACCTTCAAAATCTTCCGACATTAACCTACTATAACATTCCCATTCTTCCGCATATAAAAGTTTTTCATTAAAACGACAATTTTCAAAACAATACTTCTTCCACATTACCGTACATGACGCCAATCCAATTTCCTGAGTCACAATTTTTTCAATATCAGCTTTGGAAATATATTGTTGAATTAACGTTGGCTTACTTTCAAAACTTGGTTTTTGCCTTTCAAAGGCTAACTTTTGATAATGACAAAAATCAACAGAATTTGTTTTAAATACCTCCAAACAGGTTTTTAAATTATTAGGATGCACAATATCATCATCATCAAAAAAAATAATATACTCCCCTTTGGCCAAGTCTATTCCGTAATTACGACAACCCGGCAAGCCTTTTTTATAATTATTGGGGCGTTTTAAATACTTAAATCTACTATCTTGTTCTAGAATTGGTAAAATAACTTCTGCTGTATTGTCCGTTCCGCCATCGTCAATGATTAAACACTCCCAATCCGTAAAAGTTTGATTTTGTATTGATTGCAAGGTTTCTACAATAAAATGCGCCCTGTTGTAGGTGGCCATAATAATGGTTACTTTGGGTAGATTCATTTATTTATTAAAATACAATTTTTAATATAATTGATTGTTACCTTTTTACTAAAGGTTTTATGAAATAATAACATTTTTTCTTTTCTCAAAATATTAATAAGTGTTCTGAAATTTTTATTTTCCTTATTATTCAAAAGTACATTTCTAAGCGATATCAACAAACCATAAATAATTTGATTATTGTCTAATGACTTGTTTTTGATTTTTAAAATGTCCCCTATAATAATTTCTTTATATAAAAAATATTGTGGTATTATGTTCTCACTTTTTAAATAAATACCCATTAATAAATTTTTAGTTAAATCACACCATCCTAAATCATTTGAAATATTCGTGAACATTAAAATAAAACCTTTTTTATGTTGCTCACTAATCATTTTATTATTTTGAATATTTGCTGTCAAACTTATTTGATGCAAACGATACTGATATAAATTCTCATCTAAATGGAAAAACTTGAATTTTAAACTTGCCCTTAGCCAAAAATCATAATCCTCTACTAAATAAAGGTTCTCATCATAGCCATTTAGTGTTTGATAAACTTCCTTTTTATATAGAAAGGATGCTCCAATTTTATTTCCAAATAACAAATGCTCTGTTGGACCTGCCTGATGTTTTCTTTTTAAGCTTCCATTTTCATAAATTATATCATAATTTGAATAAACCACATCAGCATGCTCTTTTTCAAGAGATTTAAAAAGTACTTCAATAAAATTAGGTTTCAAAATATTATCATCGCTTGTCCAAGTTATAAAAGCTCCCCTTGCATTTTTGTGTCCAATATTTAAGCTGGCGGGAAGTTTTTTGTTTTCTTTATTATTTATTATAACTATACGCTTATCGTTAGCACCATAAGATTCAATAATTTTTAGAGAATTATCTGTTGAACAGTCATTTACTATAACTAATTCTATATGATTATATGACTGATTTAAACAACTTTCTATAGCTTTTGAAAGATAGTTTTGTCCATTATATACTGGAAGAATGATTGAAATCAAAGGTAACTCCTTCATAATTTTGCCAGTATTCCTTTTATTTTTGCCAGTATTCTTTTACCTAATTTATTTTCATCTAATTGTTTTTTAAAAAAATCATCACTGTCCAAAACCAATATATATTCTCCTTTAGCTTCTTTAATCCCCACATTACGAGCAGTACTTTGCCCTTGGTTTTCTTGGGTAATTAATTTTGTGATTTGAGGTGCTAATTTTTTTAATACAGCCTTGGTTTCGGCATTAGAACCATCATCTACCACAATAACTTCTTTGTTTTGATAAGTTTGGTTTAATGCTGAAAGTACTGATTGCTCAATGTATTGGGCATCATTGTAACAGGGGATTATAATTGAAATTGAGTTATTATTTTTCAACTGATTTATTTTTATTTAGTAACCTATCTTTTACATTTTTTATAACTTCTAACCATTTTAAACCAAATTTACTATCTGGTTCCAAATAATTACCTTCAGCCCATTCATTCCATGATTTAATAACAATAATTTGAGGGTTTTCAGGATTTTTAATCAATTCCTTAACTGCATTCTCCAAATGAATTTTCCAAGTTTGTGGCGTTGCATTTTTAAATATCATAGCCTTATTACCACTTCTTGCCGTATTGTCCCAATTAGGAAATACACATGATATATATTTTTTATGTGGAAATACAGCGTTAAAATTTAAAACTCCTTTTTTGTAATCAAAAATCAATGGTTTTGTTCTTTCGTCAATATTTCTCGGAACCTTAAATGTTTTTCGAATTACGCTGATTAACTTTCTTTCAATCCTTCCTGAAATACTTTTTTCAGCAAATAAAAAATCTTGACCATAACGCATTTTCATAAAAACATCAACACCAACTTTTCCATAAATAAATTCATTATTTAATAGTGAATCTGAACATATTGTTGCAATAAAATATATCCCACTAAACCCTTTTTGAATTGCTAAATTATTGAATGTTTCAATAAAGGTTTCAAAATCTGGAATATCTTCAATTCTATAGATATGAAACATTGGTTTGTTCTCTACTTTTATGTAACGCTCATCTTTAAAGAAGGGCATTAGATAGTTGAAATAATTTATATAGTCTTCCTTTCCATTATATGTTTGTGCTATTAATACATCTGGATTGTGTAAACCATGCCAAATTCCTTTCCAAGTTTCATTTGCCCAGCAAAAACAGAACGGTAAATCAATTTCTTTATCTTTCAGCATTTCTTCTGCTGGCCGTTCCAATAACATTTTACCGTTTCCAAACCAATATTGGTAATAAATAAATCCATCAATACCATATTCCTTTGCCAAATCAGCTTGCTGTTTCCTTACCTCTGGAATTCTTAAATCATAAAAACCCAAATCAGCAGGTAAAATCGGCTGTTCATGACCTTTGAATAAAGGTTTTGCTTTTGCCACATTATGCCATTCTGTAAAACCTTTTCCCCACCATTTATCATTTTCAGGAATTGGATGGTATTGTGGTAAATAATATGCCAAGAATTTTATTTTGTTTTCCTCCATTTTGCTATTTTTCTTAACACTATTTATATTTTCCAAAAACTGTAAATCCAAAGAATCTTTTACAAAAAACATCAATCACAAATTTCTCACTTTTTAGCTTCATTTCATGTTCTCTTTTTGTATTTATAATTGTATGATTTAATGATGTGAATGATCCAAGCTGCTTGACAAAAAAATCTGCATGTTTTACACTCAAATATTCTAATAATGATTTCATTTGATATGACAATATATTTCTTTCTCTAGAATTCTTCCTTACCCTATAATAAAAGCCTATTTTATCAATTTGTTTAACATTACCACCATTTTTTAATAGCGAAATCCAAAATTCCCAATCCTCCCAACCATAAATCATTTTTATATCATAACCACCAACTGTTTCCCAATCTGATTTTCTATACATTCCAGAACAAAAAATCATATTACTAAGCGCTAACTCCCTTATTGAATAGTGTTTCAAATCCCATAAACCAACCTCATCTCCAAATTTTTCCGCTTTACAATAAACCACTTTCAAAGAAGTATCTTGTTGAAAAGATTCCACAGCTAGTAAAACATAGTTTGGTGAGATTTTATCATCGGCATCTAATGGCAATATAAATTCTCCAATAGCATTGGCAATCCCAAAATTACGTGCACTACTTACGCCTGAATTATCTTGAAACAAATACTTAAATCTCTTGTCTTTTTCAACCCATTTCTGAGCAACTTCTTGCGTATTATCTGGACTTCCATCATTTACTACAATACATTCCCAATTGGTATAGGTTTGGTCTAATACCGATTGCAAAGCTTCCTCCAAGTATTGAGCTTGGTTGTAGCAGGGAACGATGATGGACACTAATGGCTTATTCATATTCTACCTAAAGTTACCAAAATTAAACTTTTAATTTTAAGTTCAAATCTATGGAATGGATTGGTGATTATCGCTTTGTACAAAAAATAATACTTAGCGCCATATTTATTTGTGTGTTTCACTTTTTTAAATCTTTCAAGATAATAATTTGAAGCATATTCCTCAATATATTTTTTTGAAAAATTATCAATTTTTAATCGCAAACGCGCTCTCCTTTTATAAGCTTTCATCATTGCATAAAAATGCCAATATTGCGCTTTAAATAAATTCTCATTATTTGAAATGCTGTTTTGATGAATTCTGTACCTGTATAATACCTTTTCTAAAAATAAATGTGCCCCTTGTTCTTCCATTTTATAATACAAGTCCTGATCAACAGCCCGCTTCATTTTTGGATCTATTCCGCCAGATTGCAGATATTTCTTTTGTTTAAAGGTCGCAAAATGTGTAAAAGCACCTTTTGCAAAAGTCAAATAGGATTTATTTTCAGGAATTGCTTCTCCATGAGAGCCATTTTCAATAATATTCATTTCCAAATCAACCAATTCATATTTTGAAGTAATAATAGCTACGTCATCAAATTTTTTATGCAAAGTTGTCATTTCCTCCAACGCATTATTCTTTAAAGCATCATCTGGATCCAGAAATCCTGAAATTTCACCAGTAGCTTTACTGGCACATTTATTTTTAGTGTAACCACAACCTTTATTTTCCTTATTAAAGAAGATTTTAAAACGATTGTCATCACCAATAATTTGTTTTATTTCGGCAACCGAATCATCGGTAGAACAATCATCTACAATAATTACTTCCCAGTTGTTATAGGTTTGTGCCAATATACTTTTATAGCAATCGTTAAAAAAATGCCCGTTATTATAATTAGCTATGAGTATGGAAAATAACATTTATTGAATTAACTTTTTTGTAAAAATAGGTATTTTTGTTAAGCTTTAAGTTTTTTTAATTGTTGCGCGGTCTTTAGATTGATGTTTTTTTAGTGCAAACTGAGACTTCGAACTAAGGACTTAAGATTGGTAGTGAGGACTTGCAGTTAAAGGAATGTTGAATTTTGAATGTTAAATTATAAATTATTCATTGCATTATATATGTCAAACGTATCTCTTTAAAGAATTCTATTTTTCATATCTTGCCGATTATCCCAAAAAGAAAGTATTTCAATTTTGTCGTTATTAATCTCCTAAAATATTAAATAAACTGTCATAGGAATGACTCTTGTAGTTTTATTAGAAGTTAATCGACCAATAAATTCACTTTTAGAAAGCGTTTTAGTCAAATCCTCAATTTCTTTTAATATTTTGAGACTGTAATTAGAACTTCCGTTCCTTTTGTTAAAATATTCCAGCGTGATTTTTAATTCATTCTTTGCTTTGGAAGACCAAATTATTTTTTTTCTAACCATTCTCTCATTTCTGATATTACGTCATTATTTTCAAAATAATTTCCGTTCTCTATTTCGTCATGTCCAATTTCAATTGATTTAGATTGCTCAGGTGTAAGTTGAAATAAAGCTTGTTCTGAAGCGTCAAAAATTGTTTGTAATGCTCTTAAAAAGCTCAAATCTTTAGAGTCTTTAATCCTGGAGATTAATTTTTTTTTATTTGTGAAGCCGTATCCATAATTTACCTTTTTAAGAGATTTATCAAAAATAATACTTTTCTTTAAAGTTTCAATATTTATAAGTGTTTTGTTGATGTTTACCATCATGCATTAGCATAAAATCAATATCCAAAAATCCCTAAACTTCCCCAACAGCCAACTTGACACATTTATTTTTTGAAAAACCACAACCCTTATTTTCTGTATTAAAATAGGCTCTAAAACGCATGTCGTCACCAATAATTTGTTTCATCACAGAAACAGAGTCATCAGTCGAACAATCATCTACAATAATTACTTCCCAGTTGTTATAGGTTTGTGCCAATATACTTTTATAGCAATCGTTAAAAAAATGCCCGTTATTATAATTAGCTATGAGTATGGAAAATAACATTTATTGAATTAACTTTTTTGTAAAAATAGGAATTTTTTTTCCTATCCCCAGCCCCTACCACGGCAGGCAGGCTTTTCCTAAGGAAAGGAGGATTAGTGAAGATACTATTAAATTTATAAACAAAGAGAAGGGTAATCAGCTGCTTACTTTAGTTTGTAGTTCGGAACAAATTATCATGTTGTCTTATTGCTCATACTACAACACATCCCACAAATATGGGCTTTTGCATCACTCATGTAAAAAATATGCCCAATGATTTGAAGTCCAAGAGACAACAGTTTTTTTCGTTTCTTTCTATACTTAAAAAAAACAGATTGAAAGCTTTAAAAGTTCGCAAATCTACTAAAATAAAGTGTTAAAAAATTACAACTTTTCAACAATGAAATGTTATTAACTAATTTTAAATTAACACATTTTAAATTTATATAAGGAGTAATTTTACAAACGGATTTATTATTTATGATACAATAAGTCATTTACTTAAACAATGATGTTCATTGTTTGGATCTCGAAAAAAAGTAGTTTTTTTTTCGAAAATAACGCAAAAAGATTTCTTGCTGCCGTTATATAAAAACAAAAGTCCTAAAGCGACAACTTTAAGACTTTTTAATTGGTAACGCTAAAAGAAGCGTCAGATTTTTATAACATTACAAATCTACATGACTTCTTTTAGCCTACCTAAAATTTTAACACAAATTTTAGTTAAGTTAATTATGAAGTAAATCCCTTTCAGAAAATCATTGCTGTGCCACATTCTTGGCTCGGCCGCAAATTACCAAAATTCACGGTTCCTTAGATTTCCAAATAAAAGGTGTGTAGCATAAAGGCTTTGAGGCAATTGCCTAAAGTCTAAAATATTTTAAAACAAAACATATCATGATTAAATATTCGTTAAAAGAGCGTATCAATCCTATTGATTTGACCGCACAAAATAAATTGTACCCAATTAAACAAGCGCAAGAAGAGTTAACCTTGCGCGATTTTGCAAAACGCATTAGCAGGGAAAGTACGGTAAGTATGATGGATGCCATGGCAGTATTGGAAGGTTTACTGCAAATTATACCAGATGAAATTGCAAATGGGAAAATAATTAAATTGGGTGAATTTGGAACGTTCAGAACGACATTGTCTGCCGAAGGGGTTGATACTGCTGAAGCGTTTACGGTTTCTAAAATTAAGCGTTTAAATGTGCGATTTAGGCCTTCTCGTGAATTCAGAAGTCTATTGGCCAATGTGAAGTACGAAAAGATAGCGTAATTCAGTTGTTTTTTTAATTTCAAAGGAAGGTAAGCTCACTTACATTCCTTTTTTTTGCTTTGTTTTTATAAATAAGTTGACCGACTTTTGAAATAAGTTGACCGACTTTTAAAATAAGTTGACCGACTTTTGAAAACTTGAGAG
>JAQVGD010000093.1:8415-12421 GCA_028696945.1 Lutibacter sp. | reverse complement strand
TTTCCTCCGCATAACCTGCCGCGCGGCTCTTTGGATTAGCTCCATCAGCCAACGCTAAAAATTTCAATATTTTAAAACGAAAAACCTCATAGGACGTTTCTTTTTTGATTTGGTTTCAAATGTAAAATATTTATCACAAATTACCTTTCTTAATCTTTTAAATTCCCCCTTTGGGGGCTAGGGGGCCTTCGGTACCTACGAGGCCAAGACGGTATTGTTTGCTTAGGTTTTCTATTTTTAGAATGGTGTTGCTCATTTTTGGTATTTGGTAGCTGGTAGCTTATATTTGGTGTTTGGTAATTCAATCTATGATTTTTGTTCTTTTACTTTTTTTCATTGATAAAAAAAGTAACAAAAAAATCTAGTCTGATGATCTTTTTCTGTAAAATTATTGAATTTTTTTAACACCAGCATCCAGACCGCCGTTTCCTCCGCATAACCTGCCGCGCGGCTCTTTGGATTAGCTCCATCAGCCAACGCTAAAAATTTCAATATTTTAAAACGAAAAACCTCATAGGACGTTTCTTTTTTGATTTGGTTTCAAATGTAAATTATTTATCACAAATTACCTTTCTTAATCTTTTAAATTCCCCCTTTGGGGGCTAGGGGGCCTTCGGTACCTACAAGGCCAAGACGGTATTGTTTGGAGAGGTTTTCTATTTTTAGAATGATGTTGCTCATTGTTTTTTTTTGTATCCGGTAATTTGTAATTCAATTGATTGTTCTTTACTTTTTTCATTGATAAAAAAGTAACAGGGCGGAACGTTAAGAAAATGTTCAGTGAACATTTTTAGTGAACGAGCCAGCCGATGCGATGGATTGTCTGATGATCTTTTTCTGTAAAATTATTGAATTTTTTTAACACCAGCATCCAGACCGCCGTTTCCTCCGCATAACCTGCCACGCGGCTCTTTGGATTAGCTCCATCAGCCATTGTGTTTTAAACTCCATTTCATGAGATCCTGAAATGAATTCAGGATGACGGTTTCAATATTTTAAAACGAAAAACCTCATATGACGGTTCTTTTTTGATTTGGGTTCTAATTGTGAATGAACTTATTTTTTACTTTTTCGATTCCTAAATAACGTTGACCGAGTTTGAAATGGAATTACTTGAAATCAATTTTCTCCCTTTAGGGTCGGGGGAAAAAAATTGATTTTTTATTAAATGTCATTTTTCCCGTTAACGTCCAACTTTTTATATAGATTCCAGTTTTACACACCCCTAACCCTCCCGCTGAAAAAGCGGGACAGGCTTCTCAAGAGGGGAGTTAATCGTGGTGAACTTTGAGCTTTCACTTTTTATATACATTCCAATTTTACACACCCCTAGCCCTCCCGCTGAAAAAGCGGGACAGGCTTCTCAAGAGGGGAGTTTGATTCGTTAATCTTTTTACTTTTAATACCTAACTTTTACTATTTAACTTTTAACTTTCACTCTATTCTATCCCAAGTCATTGATTAACTTTAAAAAATTGTCCGGATTCATGATTCCTATTTGGCTTTTTTTATAATCTTTGGTATTTCTTGTGATGATGATATCAATTTCTTCGTTTAATTCTGCTGAATAATTTTGCAGCGCATCTTCAAAGTCCTTAAATTCTGAATTTAATGCCACAATGATGGCATTTTTGTCGATCACAAGGACTTCCAATATCGAAATTAATATTTTTAATTTTTCTATTACTTTTTCTTGTTTTGCTTTTTGACTTAACAAATAATAGACATTACTTACAATGACAGGTGTTACAAACCCAATAATGTCTTTTTTTTCACATAAAGACAGTATTTTTGCAGCATTTTCGGAAAATGGCTCCCTATCAAAAAAGAAATCAAGAATTACATCGGTATCTATTAAAATATGCTTCATTTAATTATAAATATTTTTCAGACAGCTTTTTGGCCAATTCTTGTTTATAATCAAAATCCTGGTCTGAATGAAAAGTGCTTTTTAAAGATCTGACAATGGGCGTTAGTTCAATCTTCTTTTCACTTTGCTCTTTTACCAATATCTTTAAATAATTTTCAATAATGCTAGATAAGCTTTTATCCTTCTTTTTAGCATATTTCTTTGCTTTTTCAATAACGGAATCATCAATTGTCAAAGTTAATTTAGTATTCATCTTTATCATTTTTATGATACAAATATAAATAAAAAAATAATCATACGTGTTAATTATTTTATAAAACTACGTGTCTTTAGTTGTTGGTTGTTGGTTATTGGTTGTCAAAAACTATATTATTTACGAGAAACAACCTCCTTCTTTTTCATCTAAATTGTTATGATTTTTTTCTCGCCCTTTAGGGATGGGGCAAAAGAAAAAAATTTAGTGATTAATATTTTTATGATTCCAGTTTTACACGCCCTTTGCCTATTGGTTCTTGGCTATTTAAAAAATTTAGGACATTAAAAAACTGCGCAAATCTACGGTGGCAATTCCTTCATAGGTATTTCCCGTAAAGGCATCCATGGTTATGACGGCTTTGGGATAATTGTCAGAAATATTCTTCAAATTACCAAACTCCCGTTCCATTGTTTTTGGTTCGTTAATGGTTAAAGCCATCTGGATGTATTGTTTTTCGCCATCTTTTTCGGCAATAAAGTCAATTTCTGTTGCGCCCATGATGCCTACCTTTACTTTATGACCTTTAAACAGCAAATGATTATAAACGGCATTTTCCATTATTTTACCCCTGTCTTCCAATCGGTAGCCCCAAAGTCCGTGGCGGATGCCCAGATTTTCAAAATAATATTTTTCGCCAATTTCAAAAACGCGTTTCCCAATAAGGTCGTATCGCGACACTTTATGCACCAAAAAAGCATTTACCAAATGTTGGATATAAGTTTGTACCTGATTGGGTGCCATATTGATCCGTTGCGATTTTAAAAAATCACTTATTTTTTTCGCGGAAAAGATACTTCCAATATTGCCTGCTAAAAACAATACCAATTTCTCTAAAAAAGGAACATTGCGCACCGAATACCTATTGATAATATCACGATATACAATGGTGCTGTAAATATTTTTTAAATATTCGAATACGATGGTATCTTCTAAAACCAAATGTTTTAAATAAGGAAGTCCGCCGTATTTAAGGTATTTGTCTAAACTGGAGGAACTGTTGGTAAGCGCATGAAAATCTAAAAACTCGTTATAGGAAAGACTATATACCACAATTTCAATATACCTGCCGCTTAAATGGCCTGCAATATCGCCCGATAACATGTTTGCATTACTGCCTGTGCAATACAAATCCAAATCTTCATACAACAATAACGACCGCAAGGCGGCTTCAAATTTAAGAATATCCTGGATCTCATCTATAAAAACATAGGTTTTACCGTTTTTTGATTTATTTGCCAACACATACTCCTGTAAATCGTTTGCTGTTTTTATAAAGGAAAAATCCAAATCTTCTTTATTGATGTACAGTATTGCAACATTCTTATCCTGTTCCCGTAAAAGAGCCATCAACTGAAAAAGCAAATAACTCTTTCCAACCCTGCGTTGCCCTGTAAATACCTTAATAATGTTTTTACCCATAAAAGGTGCTACCCGATCTAAATAATGGGTTCTTTTTTGTAAATCTTTTGGTAATTTAAATGTCATTTGTTATAGTTACGTTTATAGATTTTGTCAAATATAGTAATTATTATAAATACAATTATAACATTTTTTTGTCATTGTGAGGCTTTTGATAAATTAGCCTGTGCCGAATTTTTCGGTATGGCAATCTGTTATATTCAGTTTACACACCCCTTACCCTCCCGCTGAAAAAGCGGGACAGGCTTCTCAAGAGGGGAGTTAATTGTGGTTCTCTCTAGAGGGGAGTTTAATTCGTTGACTTTCAACTTTTAATATTTAACTTTTAATATTTAATATTTAACTTTAAAAGCCCTTCGCTCCACCTGGTCCATCGCTAAAAATGTCCACTGGACATTTTCTTAACGCTCTATCCCGCAATGACGCGTCATTGCGAAAGAGCTACGCAATGAAATGGAGTA
>JAQVGD010000093.1:0-8315 GCA_028696945.1 Lutibacter sp. | reverse complement strand
ACGACTGCGGCAATCTGTTTCTTATTGTGGTTACTGTTTAAGTGATTTCGTTAGTTCGGAACAGGTTGCCGCGTCGTCTTACTTCCGCTTCGCTCAGTAATCCTTCTCGCAATGACGCGGTTCTAATTGGTATTTTCTTAATGACGCGGTTCTAATGGGCTTTTTTGCAAGGACGCGTCATTGCGAAAGAGCTACGCAATGAAATGGAGTAACGACTGCGGCAATCTGTTTCTTATTGTGGTTACTGTTTAAGTGATTTCGTTAGTTCGGAACAGGTTGCCGCGTCGTCTTACTTCCGCTTCGCTCAGTAATCCTTCTCGCAATGACGCGGTTCTAATGGGCTTTTTTGCAAGGACGCGTCATTGCGAAGGAGCTACGCAATGAAATGGAGTAACGACTGCGGCAATCTGTTTCTTATTGTGGTTACTGTTTAAGTGATTTCGTTAATTCTCAACAGGTTGCCACGTCGTCTTACTTCCGCTTCGCTCTTTACCACCCGGCCCATCGCTAAAAATGTCCACTGGACATTTTTTTAACGCTCTGTCCTCCCTTCGGGGGTTAGGGGGCTTATATCGTATCAATAAAACTCTTCTCTGCCCTATTAAAAATGATGATACCTAAAAATAAAACAACCGTAGTGATGATTAATGTATAAATAAACATGCCAATATCAAAAACACCTGTATTTAAGAGCATATAACGTACTGATTCTATAACAAATGACAGCGGATTGTACTGCACTACCCAAGCATATTTTGGTAGTTTTTCCACAAAAAATGCAACGGGATACATCACGGCAGAAATATACATCAACAATTGCATGCCAAATCCTATTAAGATATTTAAATCTCTATATTTAGTGACCATGGCAGAGATGATCATCCCTAAGCCAAGACCTAATGTTCCCATAATTAACACCATTACCGGGAATAAAATTGCATATTTATTGATGCTAATGTCGGCACCATTATAGTAATAATAGAAAAAAAATGCCATGAAAATGAACAGTTGGATTCCAAAACGCACCAAATTTGAAATTACCGCAACCAGTGGCATAATTAACCGAGGAAAATAGACTTTTCCGAAGATCCCTGCATTGGCCGAAAAGGTGCTTGAAGTACCAGAAAAACAAGCCGTGAAATAGTTCCATATAGTAATTCCCGCCAAGTTGAATAAAAATGGAGGTACTGTTCCTGTTGAAATATTGGCTACATTGTTAAATATCAAGGTAAAAATAACAGAAGTGAACAAAGGCTGAATTAAATACCATAAAGGTCCGAGAATGGTTTGTTTGTATGCCGTAATAATGTTTCTTTTCACAAAAAGCATCAGTAAATCGCGGTATTCCCAAACTTCTTTCAAATTTAAACTTAAAAGTTTGTTTTTTGGGGTAATTTCAAACAACCAATCGTCGTTATTTTCAGTAGTGTTTTGCATAAAATGAATTAATAATCAACGCTTCTAATATTGTAATTTGTATTGTTTTTCTTTTAAGGTTTTTGTTTAGCAATTTTATGTTGGTAAATGTAAGGTTTTGCATGGGAATTTGAAAATTGTTTTTAGCAGCATCGAGAAGATTGCTAATGGATATTAGAAGTTACCCCCTTATTAAAAAAAGTTCGTATTTTAAGAACATTTTATTTATCTTTGCATAAGATAATGAAATATGAAACGAATAATAGCAAAAAAAACTTTGCGTGAATTTTGGGAGAAACACGCAGATTCGGAACAACACCCGAAAACTTAGCACGAAACTGCAAAAAACGCTAATTGGAATTCTCCAAACGATGTTAAAGACACCTACATCAATGCAAGTGTATTAAATGATAGCAGCGTTGTTTTTAATAGTAAAGGAAATTCATATAGACTTATTGTAAAATTTAACTACCACAGACAATGGGCGTTTATCCGATTTATTGGAAATGACCCTGAATATGATAAAATTAACGCGGACACAATCTAAAACACAGAATTATGGAAATTAAACCTATCAAAACAGAAAAAGACTACGATAAAGCTCTCGAAAGACTTGAGTTAATATTTGATGCTACTCCTAATTCAACAGAAGGAGATGAAGCAGAAATACTATCATTGTTAATTGACAATTATGAAAATAAGCACTACCCCATTGAATCGCCTGACCCAATTGAGGCTATTAAGATTCGAATGGAAGAGATGAACCTTAAACAGAAAGATTTAGTAGGTATAATTGGTGGAAAAAGTAGCGTTTCAGAAATTTTGAATAAAAAGAAAAAATTGACTGTAGAAATGATACGAGAATTAGAGAAATTTTTAAAAATACCTGCTTCTGTTCTCGTAAGTAATTATAAACTTATGAACTGAACAAATAACAAAGGGTAACCCCATAAAATTTATGCTTAATTGATTTAGTACAAACCGACTAACATTCAACAAACAATTTGCTACGTCCAAAAAATCTCCGATTTTTACGTTGTACCAATGTTATAAAAACCCGTTAGCTATTGGAAGTTTTTTGTTGTAAATATTATTTTAATTTCAAATCAAACTCCCTTTCTCTCGATAGCTATCAAGACAGAAAGCTTACCTTTCTGCCAAACAGTTAGGCAGACATACAATGAAGCATTTTTTAGTTGCATTTAACTTTCCAACTTTTAGAACGGACTGGTCTCAACCCGTCCCTACTTAATTCCACAAAAAAAGGTCTGAAAAACAGACCTTTAATTTTGGGTGGAAGACCGGGTTCGAACCGGCGACCCTCGGTACCACAAACCGATGCTCTAACCAGCTGAGCTACAACCACCATATAACTTGCGGATGCAAATGTAAAACATTTCTATTTTTATTCAAACATTTTTATACTAAATTATCAAAAGATTTTACGGCAACATAACGCTCTGTATTGAAGCCCTCTGCATACTCCACTCCTACCAATCTGCCCAAATCCTGTGCCCTATATTTTACACTGTCCAAAAAGTTCTCGCTTGAAATTGGCGAACTGGGCTCTGTACTGTTCGGATTATAGAACTGAGAGCTATAAGATTTTACAGCTTCTATTTTTTTATCCATAAATTCAGAAACATCCACTACAAAATCGGGTTTTAAATTTTTCCATTGAATATAATGGTAAACAAACTTTGGCCTCCAAGCCTCTTGTACAATGCCCTCCAATTCTGTTTCAATTTTTACCAATCCCGATAAAAAACAAGCGTTGGAAACCAATTTACTGCCTTTGGAATGATCTATATGTCGGTCATCTATTGCATTGCACAACACAATTTCAGGTTTGTATTTTCTTATTACCCTAATAATTTCCAATTGATGTTCTTTGTCATTTACAAAAAAACCATCTGCAAATCCTAAATTTTCCCTTATTGCTACCCCTAAAATTTTTGCGCCATTTTTTGCTTCTTTTTCTCTAATCTCAGCGGATCCCCTTGTACCCAGCTCTCCTCTAGTTAAGTCTAAAATACCGACTTTTTTTCCCAAATAAATTTCTTTTGCAATAGTTGCCCCACATCCCAATTCCACATCATCTGGATGCGCGCCAATTGCTAAAATAGCTAACTTCATAAATTAAATTTACTTTAAATTTTATGCAAAGATATAACAATTAATCGGTGGATGGAAGTTTTGGAATACAGCTTTAATCTAAAAATCCCCCCCGATGACCAATGTCATTAAGTTAAAACCTTAATGCCTTTATTTTACCATTCCAAGGTACAAGGAATCTCATAATGCTATGCTATTTAATGCGATTCCTCCTTTGTCGGACACGAGCTGATAGCGAACTGGCGAAGCAATGACAAATATTCTCTTAATTTAATGATATTGTTTCGATGGCTTTACCTTGAAGGCAGTCGATTTTAAAAAATTTATTTTAGCTCACAAAAATAATGAAATCCAACAAAAAGACTGTTTTTATATATAAACGGTACTATTTTGCATATAAACGGTAAAAAAATTTGGTGGTTTAAAAATGTTTAATTACTTTAGCATAAGGATTTTAATAAATATATTAATCCCAAACCCCAAATCCGATGAAAAAATTAGCACTTATATTCGCATTTCTATTGGTAATTTCGCCTATCGCTTATTCACAAATTTCCGATTTAGAGAAAAACGCATTGCTCGATTTGCACAAATCAACAAATGGCACAAATTGGAACATCAGTTGGGATTTAACCAAAGATGTTTCCGAATGGCACGGAATAACTATTGAAAACAATACGGTTACCGAAATTGATTTAAGCATCAATAATCTGACCGGTCCAATTCCTTCCTCCATAGGAAATTTAAAATCGTTGCGTCATTTAAATTTGGGATTTAATAAAATAAGCGGTTTAATTCCTTCAGAAATTGCAACTATTGAATCATTGGTAACTATCCAATTATTTATGAATCAGTTGGAAGGTAAGATTCCTTCAGCAATCGGAAATCTAAAAAACCTTAAAGAATTGATTCTATTTAACAATTTTATTGAAGGAAATATTCCAGAATCTATTTACAACATCACAAATCTAGAAGTATTGCACCTCAGCAGCAATAAATTAACTGGCACAATATCTCCAGCAATTAAAAATTTAAGTCATTTAAAAATATTAAGTTTATTCGACAATGGAATGAGCGGTTCGCTTCCAAGTCAAATTGGATCCTTAGCCAATTTAACAGAGCTTTCTTTAGCAAATAATTCATTTAAAGGAGAAATCCCAACTGAATTTAGCAAGCTTTTAAACTTAGAAACATTGCTGTTGTTTAACAATAAATTTTCTGGTTCAATAAGCCAGTCTATTCAAAATTTACCTAAACTTTTAAACTTTGAATTCAATAACAATCCGAATGATATTGAAATTTCTTCAAATGATAAAAACCCCATAACACAAGTTACCATAATATCCCAATAAAAATTATTTGATTAATTATTCTACAAGAAAAAGAGACCTGTAAAAAGGTCTCTTTTTCCATGATTACTTCTTTTTCTTTGATTGCTATAACAGGTAACTCATCTTGATATAATTACCAATATCCTTTTATTTTAATGGAATGGCCGTCGTTTTATCATTCCGCCTTTGGTATCTTTTATTGGGTATTGAATTACAAATGCGGTTTGGTCAATTTTATCGACCTCTAAGAGCACCCTAGAAACTTCAAGTCGCGTAACTACGCAAAACAATATTTTTCTATCAGGATTGGCATTTCCTTTTGTGCCATATCCACCATCAGATCTAAAAACGGTTACGCCACGTTCTAATTTTGTTGCAATCATTGCCTTTATTAATTCAGCATCATTAGAAACAATCATAACGCCTATGTATTCTTCAATTCCATTTATTATAAAATCTACTGTTTTAGATGCAGAAAAATAAGTAAGCATAGAATACATCGCGGTTTCTACGCTAACAATTAATCCCGCAAGTCCAAAAAGACAAACATTAAAAATTGCAATAAAATCGCCAACTGTTAAACTTGACCTTCTGCTAATTGAGATAGCAAGCACTTCCGAGCCATCTAACACTGCACCACCACGAATGGAAAATCCTATTCCCGCTCCCAGAAGAAACCCACCAAAAACAGCAATCAGAAGTTTATCGTCCGTAATAGTGGGGACTTGAATAATTTGTACCAAAATAGCCAATGCTAAAATTGCCAAACTACTTTTAATAGCAAATAAAACAGAAATTTGTTTAGCACCTAAAAATATAAAAGGTAAATTAATCAAAACGATTAAAACTGAAAGGTTAAATCCTGTCAGAATTTGGAGCAACAAAGAAACCCCCATAGCACCACCGTCCAGAAAATTATTTGGAAACAAAAAACCTTTTAATCCAATACTTGCTGCTATTACGCCAACACTTATAAAAACTAAATCGCGTATGTTACTTTTTAGGATGTGTTTCCGCATTAATTTGGTATTGTATAATCCAAAATATTTTTTCATGCCTTTTCCCTGTCTTTAATTTAGATTTTTATGCTCGTTTCAACTGTTTATTTACTTCCGCTAACAATTTTTTTTGATTAATAAACTCCAGCCAAAACACGCCACTTATTATGACGTACAATAGATGTTGCTAAATAAATTATCGAAAGCACATGGATTGCTTCCGTCAAATTTTTAATTGCTGATGGCTCAAATTTCATCAATAAACCTATAGCAAGAGATAATGCCACACAAACATAAAAAACAAGATAAACAAAATTTTGGAGCTTTTCCTTTAATAATAATTCTTTCGTAAATGGACCTTGGAATGTTATTTCGCCAAATAAAGGGAAAATAAACCGAATCCCAAACAAACCCGTCAATATATTTCCCAAATAAATATGCCAATTCCACATAATCTTCCTAATTTTTTTAGCAAGTGTAATAAGTTGGTCCTGCATTAAAAATTGATCCTTGGTGTTTAGATAATTTTGTATCATCTCGGTCACATTGCTTTTATTCATCTAGGTCATTCTGAAAAATATGGTTATTAACAATAAAACCACACAAATAGCTATTGACCAATGTATGAATCGATAAACTGCGGAATAATTTTCAGTTCTCATTTTAATCATCTTAAAGAAAGTAATTATCAAACCTTCAATTTTAATTATCAATGGTTCATTAAATAAATTTATGCCGAATAATATTCTTTCAAAAGTAAGAAAAAATCACAAGAAATTAGCTAGGTTTTGGTTAGTTCATTCATAAAAATTTGTGTAACACGATGCATTTTTTATAATTATAAAAAAGACTACCAAAACGTTAAAAATATCAATAAAAAAACCTCACTTAAATCGCTTTACGTGAGGTTATTTATATTGGCTCTAGTTTAATTGAGCGTTGATATTTAATTTCAAATCCATATTTCGGAGGTTTCAAATTGGTTCGAACGTAGAAAATTCAATTATTCCCTTTAGGGTAAAAATAATTGAATTTTCAATCATAATAGCTACTTTTTACGAAGCTATCTTTATATTATTTTTGTTTAATTAGTCGGTCATTCACAATATTGGACCACTTTTCAATCATCTGAATTTCTCCGTCCAATCCATAATTTTCTTCTACATCATACAAAGTAAATGAGGTATCTGGATTTTTCTTGTCCAAAAATGAAAAATGCAAATCGAGTTTGTCAATGGTTTTATAATTATCTGACTTATTCCCAATATTATGTTCCGTTTTAATGACTTTACACGATTTGATTTCATCTAAATTAACGTGTTGGGCAACCTCTTTGTCTTTTATTTTTTTAAAAAAGAAAAGCTGGTTCGCCCTTTCATCAAGTCCTATGGCAAATTCTTCACTTATTTCCTGTTGTGAAATTTTACAGTTGTGGTTATTTGCAAGGGTTAAAATTGATTCCAATAATTTCTTTTTCTTCTTTTTTCTGCCATTAAGCATAAATATAAATGGCAACATAAAAATGGCTATAAGAATAACCCCTGTGATAGCAGTTCCTGAATTCATTTTAAAATTATTTTGATTTTATAAAATAGTTGAACAGATTTTGTTGAGATACCAAACCTGCAAAAAATCAGTTGAATTGCCAATTTAAGGCAATAATGAATTTAAAATGAATTACCAGAAATAATGGAAGGGAAAAATAATATTGGCTTTCCTGTATTTAATAAGAAAATTTCTTGCAATAATAATGTATTGCGCAAACTCATTGGCAAAAAACAGTTCTCTTATTTTTGCAATTGAAGAAAACTCATTGTTTGAATCCTTATAGTTAATTGGTGGTGCAATGCTGTAAGTGCCCCCCAAACTTTCAGCCTGAGAAGTATTGTTTAACAGTTTAATGGAAACCGATAAATCATCTTTTGCCTTTTCAACAGTAGATTTAACGGAGCAGCTCGAATTTTGAAAAATGCTGCCAGCCAAGCTTATTGTAGTACAAAAAAGCGCGGTCAACACCGTAATTCCTATAATTCTAAACAAATTTTTCACGCTGCTAATATAAAATGAAATTCCATTCAATCAACAAAATATTTAAGCATTATTTTGAAAATCATTGTTGTCTGATAAAAATTCATAAAAAATGATTTACCTCAAAATAAATGAGATTTTAGAAACAGGCCGCCCCGATGGGACTTAAATAACTGGATTTAGGAATGTTTATTGAACACCATAATTTTATTGAATAAAACGTCAGATATGTTAATTTTCTAAAAGAAAATTTGATTATTTTATAGATTATTTAAATTTTATTTATCTCTTAAAATTATCAAATGAACTACCTCGACCCAAGGGTACGAGGTATCAAAACAATTTAAGCTGTGACTTGTGTATCTTTTGATACTGCTGATCTTTGCCTTGACTTTGAACATATTTCTTTATAACTTCTTCATTTGCA
>JAQVGD010000092.1 GCA_028696945.1 Lutibacter sp. | reverse complement strand
TTTTTAGGGCGTTTGAAACTTGGTTCGTGATTTCCTTAAATTTTAAATCGGGTTTTTGAATGTCGATAAATTGATTGGCAAGTATTGGTTTTCCATAATAAACAGTAGTGCTGGAAGGAAAGTTTACATGGGAATCATAATTAATTCCAACAGGAACTATATAAATTGCCAAATTGGGATATTTTTGAAGTGTTCTTAAAATAATATGTGCAAATCCCTTTTTTAACGACACAATCCTTCTTTCCAAATGATGTTCTCCTTCAGCAAAAATTTGAATGGCTTTTTCTTTTTTCAAAATTTCTACGCACTGTTCAAAAACTTCTGCATTTTTTTCCATATTTCTAACACCATCTCGTATTCTAAATACTGGAATCATATTTAGCGATCGCAATATTTGGCTAACGATGCCTATTTTGAAGACGCTGGCTCTGGTAAGAAAATAAATATTTCTGCTGTTTGTTGTTGGAATTAATAGTGCATCAATTAAAGCATTTTGATGATTTCCAATAAAAATTACCGCTCCTTTCTTGGGAATATTTTCTTTTCCGTAAACCGACACCTTTTTGAATAAGAAGAACAATCCAGTTTTTATATAAATTCTGACAGTTTTGTACCAAAAATTTCTCAAAACTGTTCTTTTATTTTTTGTTTAGACCAATAACTTGCCAAGGTTAAACCTGAAAAAATATCCCAAATTGCCCAAAAAGCGACCAGTAAAGCCATTCCTCCAAGTCCGTTAAAAAAGCTAAAAATAAGCAACAATCCCAATCCAGAGTTTTGAATTCCAGTTTCAATAGCTATCGTTTTCTGATCATTATAGGATAGTTTCATCGATTTTGCAAAGTAAAAACCAGTAAGTAAAGCCAGTAAATTATGTGCAATGACTAAAATTAATACATAATCAATGTAATTTATAAAAATATCAAAATTATCATAAAATGCAATAATGATAAAAAGCATAAAAATTAGCAAAGAAACAGGTTTTAGGATTTTCGCCATTTTAGCAGCTAATTCTGGCTTAGATTTTTTAACCCACATTCCAAGAATTAAAGGAATGCCCAGAATTAAAGTGACCAATTTTACCAATTCCCAAGGGCTTAACGTTATTGTTTGAAGAATTTTAGCGGTTGGCGCATATAAATTTCCATAAAAATAGAGATTAAAAGGTGTCATTACCAAGCAAACCAGGGTGGAAAAGGCAGTTAAACTAATTGACAATGCCGAATTTCCTTTGGCCATTTGGGTCATAAAATTTGAAATATTGCCACCGGGACAGGCTGCGACCATCATCATTCCTAGCGCAATGCTAGGCATTGGATTTACCAATTTTATAAAAATAAAAGTGACCAAGGGCAATAAAATAAATTGCGAAACAATACCTGTAAATAAAATTTTCGGATTTTGAAATAATCGTTTAAAATCATCTGAAGTAATTCCGAGTGCAACGCCAAACATGATAATGGCTAATGTGATGTTAAGTACCCAAAGACCTTCGGTGTCAAAATTTATTTTTAGGGAATCTAAATTTTCAACCATACTAATTTTTAAAGGCGTATTCAACAATATTTGCACCCATTTTCAGGGCTTTTTCACGTATTTCTAAAGGGTCGTTATGCACTTCTTCATCTTCCCAACCATCACTTAAATCGGACTCATAGTCGTAAAAACAAACCAATCTTCCTTCATAAAACAATCCGAAACCTTGAGGTCGCTTGTTGTTGTGTTCGTGAATTTTGGGACAGCCATTTTCAAAATTGAAAGATTGATGATAAATAGGATGGTTGTGTGGAATTTCTTGAAAATCTAATTTAGGAAATACTTTTTTCATTTCTCTTCTGATGTAATTGTCTAGTCCATAATTATCTGAAATATGCAAAAAACCTCCTGAAATTAAATAGTTTTTTAAATTTTCAGTAGCTTCATCACTGAAGTTTACATTTCCATGACCAGTTATAAAAACAATTGGATAATTATAAATATCAACGCTGCTTACCTCAACCGTTTCGGGATTTTCTTTAATGGAGGTGTTTATGTTTTTGTTACAAAATTTTATGAGATTGGGCAAAGCAGTCGGATTTGCATACCAATCGCCACCGCCGCCATACTTTAGTACCGCAACTTGTTGTCCTTGAATTGTGAAAAGCGAAAAAAGAAAAAAGAATAAAGAAAAAATACAAATCTTTAATCTAAAATGTATGATTTCAACATAAGGTTTATGATATATTGTCATTCTTGTTTATTCATTTACAAACGCCACGCTGTGAACTGCAACCAACCCGGCAGTTTCAGTTCGCAAACGGCTTTTTCCCAAAGATACAGGAATAAAATTATTGACCAAACTTTGTTGAATTTCTTTGGTGGAAAAATCGCCTTCTGGTCCAATAAGTAGGGTGGTTTTTAAGGTGGGTTTTAGTTCCGATTTTAATGATTTTTTATGAGTTTCTTCGCAATGAGCAATAAATAATTGTCCGCTGAAACTTAACTTCATAAACGCATTAAAAGTTACTGGTTCATTCAATTTTGGAAAATGGAATTTAAGTGATTGTTTGGCTGCCGAATGAATTATTTTTTCCATTCTATCCATTTTAAGCACTTTACGTTCAGAATGTTCGCAAATAATTGGTGTAATTTCATCAATGCCAATTTCGGTTGCTTTTTCTAAAAACCATTCAAAACGGTCGTTTAGTTTTGTGGGAGCAATTGCGAGGTGCAAATAATAATTTCTGTCGCTTTCTTGAGTTTCTGAATTTACTATTTTTACCAAACATTTTTTATCATCAGCGAGTAGTATTTCCGAAGTAAACAATTGACCTAAACCATTGGTAATAAAAATTTTATCGCCTTCCTTTTTTCTTAAAACCCTCACAATATGCCTGCTTTCAATTTTATCGAAAGAAAACTGTTTGGTTTCTGGTGTTAGTTCTTGGTTGTAAAATAATTGCATTATAAATCTTTTCTGAAAGTGCATCGTTTTTTATAAACTATCGGATCAAAATTTTTCCAAAGAGCCATAGCCGCCTTATTGGTTGAAAGTTCGGGCGTTCTATAACAATTTATAATTCCTTTTTTTGAATATGTTTTGTAAAATTCCTCAAAAATAATGGCGTGAACCCCTTTATTTTGATAGCTGGGATGAACGCCAATTAAATAGAAAAGAATGTCTTTGCTATATTTTTTGGCATATAATAAGTGAAAAATTCCAAACGGAAATAATTTACCCTTTGATTTTTGTAAAGCTTCTGAAAATGAAGGCATTGTAATAGCAAACGCAACTAAATTCTCTTCTTTATCAACAACAAAGACAATTAGTTCAGGGTTGATAAAGGGGATGAATTTCTTTTTAAAATAGTCTTTTTGCGCTTCAGAAATAGGAACAAAGGAAGACAAGGAGGCGTAACTTTCATTGAACAAATCGAACATCTTATTTACATAAGGCAAAATTTCTTTGGTTTTGGTAAAATTAACAGGCTTTAGCTGATAGCGTTTTTTTATGATTTCGCTTGCCTTCATAAAAAATTCAGTTTTCACATTGCTGAAAGGGAATTTACTTTCGGTGTATTCCTTTTCTACGATAAAACCTAGTTTTTCAAAATGTTCTTTGTAGTAGGGATAATTGTACCAGGTTATCATAGATCCGATATAGTTAAACCCATCGGTTAAAACACCTACTTTATCCAAGTTTGAAAAGCCCAACGGCCCTTCCATATATTCCAACTTATTTTTTTTGCCAATTTCTTCAACTTTGTTCAATAATATTTTTGAAACTTCCAAATCATCAATAAAATCGAACCAGCCAAAGCGCATTTTTTTTATGTTTTGTTCATTAATCTCCGTATGGTTAATGATTGCGGCAATTCTGCCAACAATTTCATTGTTTTTCAGCGCAACAAAAAATCGCGCTTCGGCATGTTGGAAAACTGGATTTTTAGATTTATCAAAAGATTCAATTTCGTCATTTATAATAGGAGGAACCCAATATTGATTGTTTTTATAAAGTTTAATTGGAAATTCAACGAAAGCTCTCATTTCCTTTTTTGATGTCATTTCTTGAAGGGTAATCATAGGCTCAATAATTAGTTGCGATTCTTTTTAAATAGTCTTGAGAAAAATCCTTTTTTATTTGGTTTTTTAGACATCATTTCTTTTGGAGCATTTTTATAGACAAATGAGTCTTTATGGCGGTCTAATCTCCAAGAAAATCCAGCTGTCGCATATAAATAAGAATAATCGTCCAAAAAGTTCGTTCTTGCCGAAGCGTCCAGTTGTAAATTTTCCGTAACCAAATAGGCAACTCCTGTCCCAAATTGATAATTTGGAGAAAAATCATTGTAAAACTTCCCCTGATTCTCAATAAAATAAGACCAATTCTGATTAATCGTGTAGGTCATTGTAACAATATAAGAGTAATATTTATCTTCAGAAGATATTTTATCGGCAATTAAATTTGTTAGTAAAATCAATCGGTCTGTAAAATCGTTTTGCAGCAGTAAAGCCCCTTTATAACTCATTCCATCGTCCTTATAATCTTTGCCCAAAACGTTTAAGTGTACGCCTCCATAAACACCAACAGAAGGAATTAAGCGCTTTTTGTCAAAAGCCATTTTGCGTTTCCAACTGCGAATTTCTTTAGACTTATCTTTATATTCTTGTTGGTAAACCAAATATTTTGCACCAACAGTAAGGTCGCTAATTCCATTAATATGATAATTTGGATTGGGGTAGTTATTGACTTCGTCGCGTTGGTAAGCCACATTGGCGTTAATTTCCAGCCGTTCTTTAAATTTACCGACCCTAAAAAATAGTTCGCCTCCTAAAGTTTTGGCAAAAGCACCAAGCGTTTTATCATTGTTGCTGTTATAAAACATGCCAGCTTCAAACTGATAAACATTGGTACCAACCCCATAAGGACTTTCAGAAAAACCTGGTCTTTTTGAGTTGATAATTTCGGTGTATTGTGCGGTAATTTGTTGAAAACCAGCTAAAAATACAACTAAAAATAGTGCGTTTTTCATAGTTTGGATTGATTGGTGTGCCAAAGATAAGATTTTATATAATTAAACGTTTTAGTTCCTCTCAAATTGTTATTTTTGAAGTTTATTAAAACATGATGAAATGGGATTGTTAAGAACGTTAGCAATTATAGTAATTGTATATTATGCTATTAAATTTATAGGAAGGTATATCTTGCCATTGTTTGTGCGTAAAATTGTTGATAATGTTGAGAAAAAAATGAGAGATCAACAACAGCAATATCAAAATCGACAGGAAAAACCGACTGGTAAGGTTGGCGAAACGGTAATTGCGAAAAAACCTTCGGATTATAAAGAAGGAAATAAGAATGTAGGAGACTATGTTGATTATGAAGAAGTTAAAGACGATAAATAAATGAAGTTTTCCATCAAAAATGCGATTCGGTACCTTATAACTATTGCAACTTTTATATTAATTTCTGTTGCCTATTTTTCTCCTATTCTTGAAGGGAAGAAAATATTTCAAAGTGACATTATGCAATTTACTGGAATGGCGAAAGAGATCAATGATTTTCGTAGTGAAAAAAATGCGGAACCTTATTGGACCAATGCTGCTTTTGGAGGTATGCCAACCTATAATTTAAGTGTTTTATACCCAAATGATTACATTAAAAAAATAGATCAATTTTTACGATTTTTACCCCGACCGGCAGATTATCTTTTTCTTTATTTCTTAGGCTTTTTTATATTGCTGACGGTGTTAAAAGTGGAGTATAAATTGGCAATTTTGGGTGCTTTGGCATTTGGGTTTTCCACCTATTTTATCATTATTTTAGGCGTTGGGCACAATTCTAAAGCCCACGCAATCGCCTATATGCCTATGGTTTTGGCAGGTATCTTATTGGTTTTGCAGCGCAATTATTTATGGGGTTTTGTGTTAACCGCTGTTGCGATGTCATTAGAAATTAATGCGAGTCATCCACAAATGACGTATTATTTGTTTTTTGTAGTTTTAATTTTAGGCATTTTCTATTTAATTGAGGCTTTTAAAGAAAAACAATTGCCTTCATTTTTTAAAAGTATTGCTATTTTGGTGGTTGCGGTGGTGTTGGCTGTTGGCACAAATGCAACAAGTTTGTTGGCAACAAAAGAATATGTTTCACACAGCACAAGAGGAAAAAGCGAATTGACTATCAATCCAGATGGCTCACCAAAAGAAGCTTCTAACGGATTGTCAAAAGAATATATTACCACGTACAGTTATGGAATTTTAGAAACATTCAACTTATTTATTCCGCGTTTTATGGGTGGTGGAAACTATGAAGATGTTGGATTGGATTCACATATTTATAACTTTTTAAGAGACAAAACTGATCCCAGACAAGCCAAAGAATTTGCTGAATTTGCCCCGATGTATTGGGGAAAACAGCCTATTGTTGAAGCGCCGGCTTATATTGGTGCTGTACTGGTATTTTTGTTTTTCTTGGGTACTTTTTTGGTAAAAGGAAAACTAAAAAATTGGCTGGTTGGCGTTGTTGTATTTTCAATATTGCTTAGTTGGGGAAAAAATCTTAATTTTTTAACCGACTTTTTTATTGATTATGTTCCCATGTACAATAAATTCAGAGCGGTTTCTTCCATTCAGGTCATCGCTGAATTGGCCATTCCTCTACTTGGAATATTAGGGTTAAAGGAATTTTTCAAAAACACCAATACTGCTGATGTAAAATTAAAAGCTTTAAAAAATACCTTCTATATCACTGGAGGCATCGCTTTAATATTTACGCTGTTTGGCACAAGTCTTTTTGCTTTTGAAGGGTTGAGAGATGCAGGTTACGATCAATTATTGCCAGGTTTGTTGGAGAATATTATTGCCGATAGAAAAGCTATTTTCTTTTCCGACAGTTTAAGGACGCTTATTTTTGTGGTAATAACGGCGGGTGTTTTATGGCTTTTCATTAAAGAAAAACTGAATAAAAATTATGCGATTTTAATACTGGCAGGTTTAATTTTGTTTGATTTGGTTTCGGTGGATAAACGTTATGTAAACAACGCCGATTTTAAAAATGCGCGAGAAATTGAGAAATCTTTTGTAGCTTCTGAAATAGACAAAGAAATACTTAAAGATAAAAGCCATTATAGGGTTGCCAATTTTATGGTAGATCCAATGAATGATGGTAGCACTTCTTATTTTCACAATTCCATTGGTGGTTATCACGCCGCAAAAATGGAAAGATATCAAGAGTTGTACGATTTTCATATTTCCAAAAACAATATTGAAGTGTTAAATATGTTAAATACCAAATATTTTATTTTTGAAGATGGAAGCCAGCGTGAAACCGTGCAACAAAATCCAGCTCCAAATGGAAATGCCTGGCTGGTAAATTCCCTGAAAATTGTTGACAATGCGAATGAAGAAATATTGGCATTGGACAGTTTAAAAACAAAGACGGAAGCTGTGATTGATAGTAGGTTTGTTTCAGACGGATTTAATGTAAATTACCCAAAAGATTCAACTGCAACAATTCAGTTAACATCTTATGCGCTAAATAATCTCGTTTATGAATTCACTTCAAAAACAAACCAATTTGCCGTTTTTTCCGAAATCTATTACAAAGATGGATGGAATGCCTATATTGATGGGAATTTAACGCCACATTTTCGCGTTGATTATGTTTTGAGAGGAATGGAAATTCCGAAGGGAACGCATAAAATTGAATTTAAATTTGAACCAACGGTTATAAAACAAGGAAATACCATTACATTAATTTCGTATGGATTGCTTTTGATAATTTCCGTAGGTTGGTTTTTTGTTGATAAAAAGAAATCTTAATCGACAGAACGATTCATCAATTTTAAATTTATTTAAAAATTATTTTTATTGATTATATAATGAAATCAATACCTTATCAAAAAATTTAATAACTATTTTTATACTTGATGCACAACGTTTTACCGCTAAAAAGATATCAGAACACACTAAATTTTTTAAAAAGTGCATTGCCTGCGCCAGCAACTATTTTGGATTTAGGAGTTCGCAATCCTTTTACCGAAATTATGGAACAAAACGGATATACTGTTTATAACACTTTGGGGGAAGATTTGGACGAATTGCCTGAAATTGTTAAAGATTATAAGGTTGATGCAGTTACCGCATTTGAAATTTTTGAACATTTGGTATCACCTTATGCTGTTTTAAAAGCGATTGAAGCCAATAAATTAATTACGACCATTCCATTAAATTTATGGTTTGCAAAAGCCTATCGAAGTAAAACGGATATGTGGGACAGACATTACCATGAATTTGAAGATTGGCAATTTGATTGGTTGCTTGAAAAATCGGGCTGGAAAATTAAAAATACCGAAAAATGGACTAGCCTTGTGAATAAAATTGGATTTAGACCCATTTTGAGAAAATTTACACCTCGTTTCTACGCTGTGTATGCAGAAAAATAGTTTGGTATGCGCATTGGAATGATTTTAGATAAAACGTTTCCGCCCGACCCAAGGGTTGAAAATGAAGCAATTTCTCTCATTAATAAAGGGCATGAAGTATTTTTGTTTTGTTTAAAATACAATAAAAATGAAGGGGATGTTTTAATTAACAGGATACAGGTAAAGCGTTATCAATCAAATAAATTGGAATATAAATTATCTGCATTGGCATATACATTTCCTTTTTATACATTTATAATGGCAAATAAAATTAGCCGTTTTTTAAAAAAGAACAATATTGAAGCCATTCACATTCATGATATGCGAATTGCTGGAGCTGTTTTTAAGACAAATAAGTCGTTGAAATTACCTGTGGTTTTAGACTTGCATGACAATATGCCAGAAATTATGAAACTGTATAACCATCTTCAAAAATTTCCAGGAAAACAATTGATTTCTCCAAAAAAATGGAAGCAAAAAGAGGAAGAATTTATTCATAAGGCAACTAATATTATAACCGTTTCACAAGAATTTATAGAGGAAGTTGTAGGACGAACGAAAATAGACCGCGATAAAATTGTGTTGGTTCCAAATACGGTACATCAATCATTTTATAAAGAAGCCGTATTTGATAAATTGATTGTTGACGCTTACAAAAATGACTTTGTGATTTTATATTTAGGCGATACTGGATTGCGCCGAGGTCTTCAAACTGCCATAGAATCATTGGTTATTTTAAAGGAAAAAATCCCAAATGTGAAGTTGGTCATTGTCGGAATTAGTTCTACAGATGCAGTATTGAAACAACAAGTCGTTGATTTGAAACTGGAAAATCAGGTCGATTTTAAAGGTTGGCAGGAGGTAAGTTTATTTCCGTCTTATATAGTTTCAAGCTCTGTTTGCATTTCGCCTTTGCATAGAAATATTCAACATGATGTGGCTTACGCAAATAAACTTTTTCAATATATGAGTTTTGGGAAACCTGTTTTGGTAAGCGATGCCATAGCACAGAAAAATTTGATAGAAAAAACAAATTCGGGATTGGTACATTTGGAGAAAAATGCCCAAGATTTTTCAGATAAAGTGATGCAATTATATGCTGATAATGATTTAAGAGAACGCTTGGGCAGCAATGGGAAACAATTTGTGGAAGAAGAATTTTGTTGGGAAAAAACCTCAGAAAAATTGATAGCTTTGTACGAAAATCTAAGTAAATAATGAAAAAGGCGCTCATCATTACCTATTATTGGCCTCCAGCTGGAGGTTCTGGGGTGCAGCGTTGGCTTAAGTTTGTGAAATATTTTAGGGATTTCGGCATTGAACCTATCGTTTGTACCGTTGAAAATCCCAATTATCCTATTTTAGATGAATCATTGGCTAAAGATATTCCGGAAGGAATTGAAATTTTAAAACAACCGATTTGGGAACCTAATAGTTTGTTCGCTTTCTTCGGAAAAAAGAAAATAGAAAGTGCTGGATTTTTAAATCCAAATCCTTCAATATTTGGCAAAATTCTGCAATATATTCGCGCAAATTATTTTATTCCAGATGCGCGTAAATTCTGGGTAAAACCTTCAACAAGCTATTTAAAAACGTATTTGAAAACGAATAAAATTGATGTGGTAATTACCACTGGACCGCCGCACAGTATGCACCTAATTGGTTTAAATTTAAAAAAGGAACTCAATATAAAATGGATTGCCGATTTTCGGGATCCGTGGACAGAAATAGATTATTTTCAACAATTGCCTCTAACAAAAATAGCGATTGAAAAACACCATTTTTTGGAAAAAGAGGTGCTAAAAAATGCAGATGCAGTTTTGGTTGTTGGCAAAACAATGCAGGTAAATTTTAACCGTTTTAATAATAACGTAATCACTGTAACAAATGGTTTTGATGAAGTGATAACTGATGCTATTGTTGAATTAGATTCAAAATTCACAATCACACATATCGGATTGATGAACGCCGATAGGAATCCGAAAATATTATGGGAAGTTTTAAGTGAAATTATTTCTGAAAATAAAGAATTTGCTACAGATTTTGAATTGAAGTTAATTGGAAAAGCAGATGGTTCCGTAATAGATGATATTTCAAAATACCAGATTTCCAGCAATATTCACGTAATTGATTATGTAACTCACGATAAAGTTGTTGAGTTCCAAAAAAAATCACAGGTTTTGCTGTTGATTGTAAATAATGTGCCAAGTGCAAAAGGCATCATCACTGGTAAAATATTTGAGTATTTAATGGCAAAACGTCCAATTTTGGCAATTGCGCCAATTAATGGAGATGTTTCGGAAATCATAAATGAAACCAATTCAGGAATAATCATCGATTTTGCGGATAAGATTGGGTTGAAAAAGGCTATATTAGAATTGTATGCTAAATTTAAGTTGGGTAATTTAATCGTTGAATCAAAAAATATTACGCAATTTCACAGAAAGGAATTGACAAAAAAAGTTTCTGAACTCATATACAAGATTATTGAATGAAGAAAATGGTAACCATATTAGGTGCGCGGCCACAATTTGTAAAAGCGGCGGTTTTAAGTCGTATAATTGCGAAATACAACGCTGTTGAAGAAGTGATCGTTCATACTGGTCAGCATTACGATGCCAATATGAGTGCTGTTTTTTTTGAAGAAATGGAAATTCCCAAACCAAAATACAATTTGGCAATTAACGGATTGAGCCATGGCGCAATGACTGGGCAAATGCTTTTGGAGATTGAAGTGGTTTTAATGAAAGAAAAACCGGATTTGGTACTGGTTTATGGTGATACAAACTCCACACTGGCAGGCGCATTAGCAGCAAAAAAAATGAATATAAAAGTGGTTCATGTGGAAGCGGGTTTGCGCTCCTTTAACATGAAAATGCCCGAAGAAATTAACAGAATTATAACTGACAGAATTTCCGATTTATTGTTATGCCCAACCGATACCGCCATAGAGAATTTACAAAAAGAAGGGTTTAAAAATTTACCCGCAAAAATGGTAAAATGTGGGGATATTATGAAAGATGCTGTTGAATATTATGGGAATATTTCAGAATCAAAATCTTCCATAATTTCCCGCTTAAAGTTAATTCCGAATGATTTTGTGTTGGCAACCATCCACCGCCAGGAAAACACGGATGATGTAGAAAAATTAAAGGAAATTTTTGAAGGATTGGAATTAATCAGTAAAGAAAAACAAGTGGTGTTGCCTTTGCATCCAAGAACAAAAGCTATTTTAGCAGCGCATCAGCTAACGTATGGCATTCAAATAATTGATCCAGTTGGCTATTTTGATATGTTGGAATTGTTAAAAAAATGTAATTTGGTGGTCACAGATAGTGGTGGACTCCAAAAAGAGGCGTTTTTTAATAAAAAGCATTGTATTATAGCCCGAGAAGAAACGGAATGGGTGGAACTGGTTGCCAACAGATTTGCAAAAATTGTGGGCAGTGACAAGGAAAAAATGTTTCAAGCTTTTAAAAATTTTCAAAAGTCAACCGCTGATTTTGAGGTGGATTTATTTGGTGAAAATGTAGGAGAGAAGATTTATGAGGAAATTCTTAAAATATTGTAATGGGAATTATTTTAAAGCAGTCTTTTTTTAATACGCTCATCATCTTTTTAGGTTTTGCTGTTGGCGGTATCAATGTATTGTTTTTATATACGCATTTTTTGCATGAAAATTACTTCGGATTAATTACCTTTTTGCTTTCTGCTGCAAATATTATTTTGCCTTTGCTAGTTTTTGGAATGCAACATACTATTGTTAAGTTTTATTCTTCCTACCAAACTAAAATTGAGCAAGATGGCTTTTTAACAACCACACTTTTATTGCCGCTATTTGTTATTATTCCTCTGGCTTTTATTGGTGCTTTTATTTATGAAAATATTGCAGATTGGATTTCTATGGAAAATCCCATCATTAAAAAATATACCTATCTCATATTTTTATTAGCTATTTTTTTGGGTTATTTTGAGGTTTTTTATTCTTGGACCAAAGTGCAGCTAAATTCTGTTTTTGGA
>JAQVGD010000288.1 GCA_028696945.1 Lutibacter sp. | reverse complement strand
TTGTAGGTTTGGGTAACATAAAATTGCTGTATTTTCCTATGAAACCTAAACAATATAAAGACTGCTGTTTGACGGGCCAAGTCTTATGAAAACAAATTTTCCCACGAACTAAAAAACGCTCGTGGGTATTTTACTAATTATTTGAACAACCACTAATTTAAAATGGCATTAAGCTGGAATGAAATAAAAGACAGGGCCTTAAATTTTTCAAAAGAATGGGGTGACACTTCAAACGAAGAAGCAGACGCAAAACCATTTTTGGTTGAATTTTTTAATGTGTTTGGGGTTAGCAGCAAGCGTGTTTCGACCTTTGAACACAGAGTTAAAAAACTGGACGATAAAGACGGTTATATTGACTTGCTTTGGAAAGGCACCATTTTAATTGAAATGAAAAGCAGGGGTAAAAACCTTGACAGAGCTTACCAACAAGCGATTGATTACACGCACGGACTGAAACAGCACGAATTGCCGAAATACATACTCGTTTCTGATTTTGAAAATTTCAGATTGCATGACCTTGATTCCCCTCCGTTGGAGGGGTGTCCGCAGGACGGGGTGGTTGAATTTAAACTTAACGACCTTATCAACAATGTTCATCATTTCGGCTATATTTTAGGTTATCAAAAAAAGGTTTATGCCGCTCAAGATCCTGCAAACATAAAAGCAGCGGAGTTAATGGGCAAATTGCACGACAGGCTTGAAGAGATTGGCTATACAGGCCATCCTTTAGAAGTTTACCTGGTGCGCATTTTGTTTTTATTGTTTGCCGAAGACACCACCATTTTCAACAAACAACAATTTCAGGATTATTTAGAACAGCGAACAGCCGAAGACGGAAGCGACCTTGCCTCAAAACTGCAGGAGTTATTTCAGGTTTTAAACACCGCAAAAGAAAATCGGTTTAAAAATTTGGATGAACAACTTGCCGATTTTCCCTATGTGAACGGAAAACTTTTTGAAGAGAACCTGCCTACGGCGAGTTTCGACACAAAAATGCGGCAAGCTTTGTTAAACTGTTGTTATATTGACTGGAGCAAAATATCACCGGCGATTTTTGGTTCTATGTTTCAAAGCGTGATGAACCCAAAAGAACGTCGAAACCTGGGCGCGCATTACACCAGTGAAACCAATATTTTAAAATTGATAAAACCACTCTTCTTGGACGAGCTTTGGAATGAATTTGAGAGTATAAAAGACAATAAAAACAAACTTCCCGAATTTCATAAAAAACTAAGTACGCTCAAATTCCTTGACCCTGCTTGTGGTTGCGGCAATTTCTTGGTGATTACTTATCGAGAATTGCGATTGTTGGAATTGGAGATTTTAAGGGAGTTGTACAAATCGGGACAAAGGGTTACATCAATAGAAAATATCATTTGGCTCAACGTTGACCAGTTTTATGGCATCGAGTACGAAGAATTTCCTGCACGCATAGCCGAAGTAGCCATGTGGCTGATTGACCACCAAATGAATATGCTTATAAGCCAAGAGTTTGGCCAATATTACGCCCGTTTGCCTTTGAAAAAAGCTGCAAAGATTGTTCACGGCGATGCTTTAGAAACCGATTGGGAAAACATTATTTCCAAAAACGAACTTTCCTTTATCATAGGAAATCCGCCTTTTATTGGTTCAAGAATAATGAACAAATATCAAAAAGAGAGCTTGATAAAAGTTTTTGATAATTCTAAAAATATAGGTGATTTAGACTATGTAACAGGTTGGTATATCAAAGCAGCTAAATACATTCAAAATACAAATATTAAAGTTGCATTTGTATCTACAAATAGTATTGTTCAAGGGTTGCAGACAGCAGTTTTATGGAAACCAATGATTGAAAAATTTAATATTAAAATACATTTTGCTCATAGAACATTTAAATGGAGTAATGAAGCAAGAGGTAATGCTGCTGTATATTGTGTAATTATTGGATTTGCAAACTTTGATATTAAAAATAAATGTATTTATGAATATGATGATATTAAAGGTGAACCTCACGAAATTAAAGCAATGAATATAAATCCATATTTAGTTGATTCTAAAAATATTTTTATTCAAAGTCTGCAAAACCCTATTTGTAATATACCTAATATGAATTTTGGTAATATGCCTGCCGATGGCGGTATGTTCTTATTTACAGATGATGAAAAGAATGATTTTATAAATAAAGAACCAAAATCGATAAAATACTTTAAACAATTTATTTCTGCTCACGAATTTTTACATTCAAAAAAACGTTGGTGTTTATGGCTTGAAGATGTAGAACCATCTATTTTAAAAGAAATGAAAATGGTTTTAGCACGTGTGCAAAGTGTAAAAGAAATAAGAGAAAAATCATCTAGACCACAACTTGCAAAAACGCCTCATTTGTTTGCACAAATAACACAACCTAAAGGAAAAGATTTTATAATAATTCCACGACACTCTTCTGAAAATAGAAGTTTTATTCCATGTGGTTTTTTTAGTAAAAATAGCATTAGTGCAGATAGTTGTTTAATTATCGCTGATGGTACACTATATCATTTCGGAATTTTAATGTCATCTATGCATATGGCGTGGGTTAAAAATATTTGCGGAAGGTTAAAAAGCGACTATCGTTATTCAAAAGATATAGTTTATAACAACTATCCTTGGCCTGACAGTCCAAACGAAAAACAAATAAAAGCAATTGAAACAGCAGCCCAAAAGGTTTTAGATGCTCGCTTACAATTTCCGAACAGCAGCCTTGCCGACCTTTACGACCCTTTGACCATGCCGCCTGCTTTAATCAAAGCACACAACGAACTAGACAAAGCGGTTGATTTGGCTTATCGCCCGCAGCCGTTTACAAGCGAAGCTAATAGAATGGTTTATTTATTTGAACTTTACGAGAAATATACAGCGGATTTGTTTACAAAAGCGAAGCC
>JAQVGD010000287.1 GCA_028696945.1 Lutibacter sp. | reverse complement strand
GAAAGTTTATCATTGCGCAGCATTGGTTTCTTTTAATTCAAAAGATTATAAGGCCATGCATTTAATCAATATTGATGGCACTTCCAATATTGTGAATTTTTGTATTGAGAACAGGGTTGAAAAATTGTGCTTCGTAAGTTCAATTGCGACCATAGAAAAATCGGTTTCAGGCAAAATGATGGATGAAAATAACGAATGGAATATGGGGAAAGTGAGTTACGGATATGCACTCACAAAATATGCTGCAGAGATGGAAGTTTGGCGCGCTTCACAAGAGGGTGTTCCTGTTGTTATTGTAAATCCAGGAGTTATATTGGGTGCGGGATTTTGGTTTCAAGGATCGGGAACCATGTTTTCAAAAATTTATAAGGGGTTTCCATTTTATACAGAAGGTGTCACTGGTTTTGTTTCTGTAAATGATGTGGTAAAGGCAATGCTGTTGCTTATGAAAAGTGATGTTGTAAATGAACGCTATATTTTGGTTGCTGAGAACAGCAGTTTTAAAAATATTTTTTATCAGATAGCAGAAAATTTTGGAAAAAAGCCACCTTCCATAAAAGTTACAAAATTAATGAGTGCCATTGGCTGGCGATTGGAAAAATTGAAGTCTGTTTTTGCCAATGTCCCAGAAACACTAACCAAGCATGGTGCGAAATCTATTCATAGCAAGCGTTATTATTCTTCAGAAAAAATAGAAAAGAGTCTGAATTTTAATTTTGAATCTATTCCTGAAACCATAAAAAGTATTTGTGTACTTTATAAAAAGGAGCATAGGTAAATCTCTATTCTATTGGGAGACTTTTTGCAGAATCAATTTTAAGTGGCCTTTTTTGTGCTTTTTTAAAATTTTCCAGCCGATTTTTTATAGAATCATTTTTAAGAGAATCCTTTAACTTAATTTCAGCATCAAATTTTTCTTTCATGGATTTAAGGCGTTTGTTAACTTCTTTCAGAATTTTCTCGTAGTCGTCAATTTGTGAAGTGTAGTAATAATTGCTTTCCTTAAAACGTGTGCTGTCGATTCCATATTTTTCAAAAATCAACGGATAATAATTCACATTGCGCTCAAAATTATTGTTCTTAATATTTTCGGCACCTGATGCAATTAACATATCAGTCAGCAAATCCACCATTTGATTTTTAGGAATTAAATGGTCGGGCTTTTTTATGATAGTATTGCTTGTGCAAGCCATAAAAAAAACACTTAGTAAAAAGAAACAATTAATTTTTTTCATCTGTTTAAATTTTATTTTTTTGTTGGGACAGATGCGACCTGCCTGCCGCAGGCAGGTAAATTCGCTATTAATCATTCTGCTGTGTATCAAAATTTGTTATGGCTCGTTTCATCTATTAAACTTTCGTTTATTGTTTTGAGGTCTTGCAATTTTGCAACCTACCTCCACAGGCAAGCTTTCCAACTTCCGACTTCGGTCTTCCGACTTTCTTATCTATTAAACAATAATCTTTTTCCTTTAGTGTTATCGCCATTAAATTTACCGTTGTGATACACCAAATGGCCATTTACAAATGTATGGGTAATTTTTGAGTAAAAAGTGGCTCCTTCAAATGGAGACCAACCACATTTGTACAAAATATTGTCCTTATTGACAGTCCAAGGTGAAGAAATATCAACAATTACCAAATCCGCGTAATAGCCTTTTTTGACAAATCCTCTTTTGTCGATTTTGAAAATTTTAGCCGGATTGTGGCACATTTTTTCAATTATTTTTTCAAGTGATATTTGCCCTTGCGTAAATAATTTTAACATTGCAGGCAAAGCGTGTTGCACCATTGGCCCACCACTTGGTGCTTTTGTGTACACTTGTTCTTTTTCCTCTTTTGTATGAGGTGCGTGGTCTGTGGCGATCACATCAATTCTGTCATCGAGTAATGCTTTTAACAAACCTTCTTTGTCAAGAGCTGTTTTTATGGCAGGATTCCATTTTATAAAATTTCCTTTACTTTCATAATCACTTTCATCAAACCATAAATGATGTACACATACTTCAGCGGTAATTTGTTTTTTTTCTACGGGTTCCTTATTCGAAAAAAGCTCAGTTTCTTTTGCTGTTGATAAATGAAATACATGCAATCGAGCACCTGTTTTTTTTGCTAGTTTAATTGCTTTGGATGATGAAATATAACAAGCTTCTTCACTTCTTATTTTTGGGTGAAATTTCACTGGAATATCTTCACCATATTCTTTCAAATAGGTTTCTAAATTTTTCTTTATGGTTGCTTCATCTTCACAATGAACCGCAATAAGCATTTTTGTAGAAGAAAATATTTTCTCCAAAACCTTTTCATCATCAACCAGCATATTTCCTGTTGATGAGCCTAAAAACAATTTAATTCCTGCAACATTGGCTGGATTTGTTTTTAACAATTCCTCTAAATTGTCATTGGTCCCGCCAAACATAAATGAATAGTTGGCATAAGATGTTTTAGCAGCGATCTCAAATTTTTGCTCCAACAATTCCTGCGTGGTAGCTTGCGGAACGGTATTTGGCATTTCTATAAATGAAGTGATTCCACCGGCAATGGCAGCTTTACTTTCAGATTCAATGGTTGCTTTATGCGTTAATCCTGGTTCGCGAAAGTGAACCTGATCATCTATCAATCCAGGAATTAAATATTTTCCTTCAGCATCAATAATTGTGGTATTGGCCGTTTTTGAGCTTATTGAAGTGTCTATATCCACAATAAATTCCCCATCAATAAGCACATCGCCATCAAATATCTTTCCTTCGTTTATAATACGGGCATTTTTAATAAGCACTAAACTCATATTCTTCTTCTTTTATTTTATAAGCAAGTCTTGAAATCGCATTTTTATGACTCCAAAAACAGCCTCAGAAATTATTGAACCACTCATTTTTGAAGTACCTTTTTTTCAGTCGGTAAAAATAATGGAAACTTCTTTATGTTTGAAT
>JAQVGD010000286.1 GCA_028696945.1 Lutibacter sp. | reverse complement strand
AGTTCAAATTTAAGCATAAATTTTATGAGGTGTTGTAACACGTACTTTTCTCAGACTTCAATTGAAATCTTTACTTTTCCGCCAAGCCCTTTTTCAACAATGTCGTAAAGTGTTTTTAAAGTCAGATTACTTCCATTATTCTCAACGCGAGAAATATAAGTCCTTTTTTTGTCTACTAAATCGCCAAGCTGTTCTTGAGTCAGGTTTTTTTCTTCTCTTGCTTTTCGTAATAAAAGCCCGATTTTAAATGATTCAAAGTCTCTATCAAGTTCATCTCTGCGTTCAGTTCCTTTTTTTCCGTAAACGGAATCTTTAATGTTTTTCCAACTTTTAGTTTCCATTTTATTTGTTTTTGTTTTCATAATACGATTTCATTAAAATAATGGCTTTGTCAATTTCTTTTTTCGGAGTTTTTTGTGACTTTTTTGTAAATCCGTTCAACAAGATTACAAGTTTTCCTTTGTCAAAGAAGCAAAACACTCACCAAATATTTGAACCTAATTTGATTCTTGCTTCATAAAGTCCTTTTGTTCCTATAATTAGTTTGAGATACGTCGAAGGAACTCTTTCGTACGTTTCTATTATTTCAATTACTTTGGATATTTTGTCTTGAACCTTAATCGGTTGCGCAAGCAAGAAATCTTCAAAATGATTTTTGTAAGCGATTACTTATCTGACTTTTTCCATTCGGACAAAGGTAACTTAAAAGTTACAATTTTCAAAATTATAATTTATTTTTTTGAAGCACAATTTTTTTTTCGTATGTGTTACAACTTCTAATATTTAACTTTTAATATCTAAATTTTAATCAACCAAAGATTCTCCATTTAAATTGGTAGTAAGCACTTCACTCATATAATCAAAATATGGCCGCATTGCCTCAAAAGAAGCAATAACTTCAGTTAAAAAGTTTGGTGCTAAAACTTCTTCGTCAGAAAATTTACGCATAACAATAAATTGCTTAAACCTTATTAAATCAATATTTGGATGATTTTTGTCGAATCCCCTCGGGGCAGTTTTAACAGCATTACCCTGTAAAGTTCCAAAATACTTCTTAAAATCAGGCGTATTTATAATCGCTCTAATTTCAGAGGCGTCTGTTTCAAATTCTTTTCTGATGCGCGCCAAATCTTCTTTATTTGGTTCCCAAAATCCACCGGCCAAAAAACTTTCTCCCGGTCTTATTCTTAAATAATATCCCCCACGCAGTTTATTGGTTGCTCGGGTAAAATGACCAGCAAAATGAGATTTAAACGGCGTTTTATCCAATGAAAAACGAACATCCCTGTAAATTCTGAAAATTTTTACGCTTTCAATCAGGTCATGTGCTTTTAGATTTTCCATCACAGAATTGTAAAAACCTTTAATTTTTTTTTGTTCAGTTTCAAACATTGCTTTATGCTCATTAAACCACTCGCGATTGTTATTGGCTTTCAGCAATTTTAAAAAGTTTAAGGTTGTTGTTAAAATTGAGGTCATTATTGTTATAAAAATAAATTAAGAATATTAAATATACGATATAAGATATTAAAAGTTAAAATTATGAAAATCAATGAATTTACAAATTAAAAAACTTCGTATTTTTAGTCTTAGTCTTTTTGTCTGGTCTTTTTTCTTTGTACTTCTAATATCTAACTTCTGATATTTAAACTTGTACTTTGTACTTTATACTTATTGATGTCTTCCTTCTAAAATTTTGACAATATCCTGCAAAGTAAATCCTTTTGCTTGCAACAAAATTAGGTAATGAAAAAGCAAATCGGCACTTTCATTCACAAACAAATCGTCATTATTATCTTTGGCTTCAATCACAACTTCCACCGCCTCCTCGCCTACTTTTTGAGCAATTTTATTGATCCCTTTCTCAAATAAAGAAGCTACATAACTTTTTTCTGAATTGCCTGCTTCTCGCCTATTTTTAATCACCGCTTCCAACTGAGATAAAAAACCAAAAGTTGCATCATTTTTTTCTCCCCAACAAGTATCCGTACCTTTATGACAAGTTGGTCCTGCAGGATTTACCTGAATTAACAAGGTATCCTCATCACAATCGTTTTTAATGGAAACCACCTCTAAAAAATTGCCGCTTTCCTCCCCTTTTGTCCACAACCTATTTTTGGTTCTGCTAAAAAAAGTGACTTGATTGGTTTCAACAGTTTTATCAAGAGATTCCTGATTCATATAACCAAGCATCAAAACATTCTTAGTTTTTGAATCCTGAATAATTGCAGGCACTAAACCGTTCTCATTTTTATTAAAATCTATGTTCATAATTGTATTTTGTCATTGCGAAGCAAATTTTTCATTTGCTGTGGCAATCTGTTAATTTATATTTAGTTTTTTTATAAGATTCCTACCCTTGCCTGCCACAGGCTTCTTTCTGAATCTCATCATAATAATTACTTCTATTGATGCAAACTTGAAACAAATTCAGTTCCCGCTGTGTTATATTCTTACTGGTATATTATTATTTCTTAATTTAATTTTTAAATCTTTAATTTCAATTTCTTTAAAATGAAATACACTCGCTGCCAAAGCTGCATCGGCTTTTCCTATTGAAAAAACATCGACAAAATGTTGCATATTTCCCGCACCTCCCGAAGCGATAATTGGAATATTTACCAAAGCTCCCAACTTGGCCAAAGCCTCATTGGCAAATCCGTTTTTTGTGCCATCGTGATCCATTGATGTAAACAAAATTTCTCCAGCTCCTCGTTCCTCAACTTCTTTTGCCCAATCAAATAATTTATTGTTTGTCGGAACTTTACCGCCTACCAAATGCACCATCCATTCGCCATCGATTTGTTTTGCATCAATCGCAACCACAATGCACTGACTTCCGAATTTTGCTGCCAGATCATTGATTAATAGTGGATTTTTAACTGCGGAGGAATTGATAGAAACTTTATCCGCGCCAGAATTTAAAAGAATTTCAA
>JAQVGD010000285.1 GCA_028696945.1 Lutibacter sp. | reverse complement strand
AATTTAGGTTAACGTATTGTCGTTTTCGTTAGGGAAAATTAACGTTGGTTTAAAAAGTTTTGCTTTTTCAAAATCCATGATGCCGTAAGAAATAATGATAATAATATCTCCTTTGGCAACTTTTCTGGCAGCTGGGCCGTTTAGGGTAATTTCTCCGCTTTTTCTTGGGCCAGGAATTACGTAGGTTTCAAGGCGTTCGCCATTGTTAATGTTCACAATATGAACTTTTTCTCCCTGCATAATATTTGCGGCATTCATTAAATCCTCGTCAATAGTGATGCTTCCGATATAATTTAAATCGGCGCCGGTAACTTTAACCCTGTGAATTTTTGATTTTACGACTTCTATTTGCATAATGCAAAATTAATGATTTTGAATTAATCTGTTAATATATTATAAACTTATATTATCTATCAGCCTTACATTTCCAGCAAAAACGGCTATAAAAGCGCGATATTTCTTTGTTGGATTTTTGGTTTCAACTGGCAAAAGCGTTTCTTCATCGGCAATTTCGACATATTCTAGGCGCAATATCGGATGATTTTTAAATTCGTTTTCAACCCATTTTATAACTTCCGAAGCATTTTTTGTGCCAAATAGCGTTTTGGCTTTAATTAATGTTTCGTAAATAAATGGTGCTGCGGTCCGTTGCGCTGTTGTAAGTCTGGTGTTTCGTGAACTCATCGCCAAACCATCTTTTTCCCGGTGAATGGGACAGGCAATAATTTGTACGGTCAGCTTTCTTTTTTCCACCATTTTGCGAATGATTTGAATCTGCTGAAAGTCTTTTTCGCCAAAATACGCTTTATGGGGTTTTACCACTTTAAACAACCTTTCAACAATGGTGCCTACGCCGTTAAAATGGCCCGCCCTGAATTTTCCTTCCATTTGAAATTCCAATCCGTCAAAATCAAAGGATTGTGACTGGATATTATCGGCATAAATTTCTTCGGGAGTTGGCGTAAATACGATGTCGCAATTAAAAGATTTCAAAAGTGATAAATCTTTTTCTGTTGTTTTTGGGTAATTTATTAAATCATCGGCATTATCGAACTGTGTTGGGTTCACAAAAATGCTCACAACCACAATATCATTCTCTTTTTTTGCCTTTTCCACGAGCGATAAATGTCCCTCATGCAGTGCCCCCATAGTTGGCACAAACCCAATAGTAGTGCCGTTTTTAAGCGACTTTATTTTTTGTTGTAGCGATTTTATTTCAGTAAAAATCAACATAACGTATTTGTTAATTAACGTTAAAAGCGTGCAAACTTACATTTTTCAAGCTAAATTCTGCATAAAATTTCGTAATTTTGCATATATTTTAAAAATAAGAGTTGGTTTTATGAAAGATAAGAGAGTATTGATTGTTTCTTCAGAAGTTGTTCCTTATTTACCTGAGAATGAATTGTCAACAACCTCATTTGAAACAGCAAAAATGATCCATAGCAATGGCGGACAAACAAGAATTTTTATGCCTAGGTTTGGATTAATAAATGAAAGAAGACATCAACTCCATGAAGTTATTCGTTTGTCTGGGATGAACCTGGTAATCAATGATATGGATATGCCTTTAATTATTAAAGTCGCTTCAATTCCGAAGGAAAGAATGCAGGTTTATTTCATTGATAACGATGAATATTTTAAAAGAAAAGCGTTGTTTTCTGATGAAGACAATAACTTATTTGAGGACAATGACGAACGCGCCATATTTTTTGCAAAAGGCGTAGTGGAAACTGTAAAAAAATTAAATTGGTCGCCCGATATTATTCACGTTAATGGATGGATGGCGTCACTTTTACCCTTATATATTAAAGAATATTATAAAGATGACCCCTTATTTTCGAACAGCAAAATAGTGACTTCGTTGTACAATACCGGTTTTGAGGGCACTTTAAATAACAATTTTTTTGAAAAGATTAAGTTTGACAATATCGATGAAGCTAAAATCAAGACCATCTCTAATCCAACCTACACAAATCTTTTAATTAATGCCATTGAAAATTCTGATGCGGTTATTAAAGCAAGCGAGCAACTTTCCGGCGATTTGCTCGACTATTTAAAAACTTGCGAAAAACCTGTATTGGATTATTTTCCAATCAGTGAATTTGACAGTGCCTACACCAATTTTTACTTAAACAAAGTTTTATCATAAAAAATCCAACATTTATATATGGCAATTAAAGTTGTAAATGCTTTAAAATACTTAGGGCTATTCTCATTAGTGTTTTTTACTATAATTTCGTGTGAAAAGGAAATTGAAACTATTGGCGTTAACCTGGTTGACAATAATAATTTCTCCACAAATAAAGATACTTCAGAAGTTATCACGACCAATGAAGACATTCTAAGAGTGCCCGCAAGCGGCGTTGCGCAATATTTATTGGGGGTTTATTCCGATAATGAATTTGGAACATTAAGCGCATCTATTGTGTCGCAATTAAATCTTCCGGTTACAGGTGAAGCCTATGATTACGGAACAAATTACGGTATAGATTCTGTATTGTTGTTTATTCCTTATCAATCTACCAAATCGGCAGAAAAATATACCGACGGAAAACCAAAATTTTTCATTGATTCAGTCTTTGGAAATCCTGATGTTGAATTTCAATTGGGCATTTATGAACTGAAAACGTTTTTAAACACGTTAGATCCAAACGACCCTTCAAAACCTGCAATTTATTATTCTGATAAAGAATTTCAAAAAGGTGATGCACCTTTTTATTCAGGAAACTTTAAAGTCAACCCAAATGATACGGTATCTTATATAAAAAGATATATGCCCAATGGCGTTTCAGTTTATAAAATTGACACCATTAAAGCAACAGATAAAAGCCCAAGCATTAAATTTCCTTTAAATGAAAATTTAGTTAAGCAATTTTTTGTGGACAATGCCACTGGAGCCGAGTTTCAGTCTTTAGATGCTTTTCAGCATTATTTTAGAGGT
>JAQVGD010000284.1 GCA_028696945.1 Lutibacter sp. | reverse complement strand
TCCGCCAGCTGGCGGACGCATATCCGCTGTTCTCTGATGTGTGGTTTCGTAAAAGCATGAAGGCTGGATAAGCAGAAAAGCCAAGCCCATATTCGCAGCAGCCGCGCACGTTCTCTAAAATGGAGCGATGATTAAAACGAGTGAATGTTTGAATTATCACAAAATATTTCTACCTCAAAAAGTCTGATAAGCCAGGGAGCGACATTTTAGAGAACGTTTCGGCATAACAGAAGTTTTGTGCCGATTTAATTGTATTTTAGCTGAATTTTTACCATTCGTCCATAACAGAAATTACTTTATCTTTCCACTAACTTAAGGCACAAAATTTGGGCGAAGCAAAATTGACATTCCTTGAAATATATTTGAGTCAATTTTGTGTAGCCTGTTATGTCGTGTTGTGCGATGTAAATTTTTTATCTTCGTCTTAATATCTATAAACTTTGTTATTCTTAAAGAAAATTTGATTTTTTGTTTTGTTTCAAAAAAAGAGGGGCAGGGGTGAATTTTTTTGAAACAAAACTCCTTTATGTAATTTGCATTACGGCTCTACTTTTCCGTAAAGGTATCATGACAAATCCGCCAGTAATTAAAATTATTATTCCTGTAATGATTAACGCTTGTGGTAGGGTATATACATCAACCAACCATCCAATCACAGGAATTACGATGGCGTAGCATATTTTTTCAATAAAACTTTTTACAGATATTACTGTTGCTCTAATATTTGAATCTGCGACTTTATTTACATAATCAGAAATAACAACTGATGAAAATCCTTTTACAAATTGGAACAAGAAAGCAAAGACAAAACTAAATATGAATATTATCTTTCCCATTAATATGTAGCTAAAACTAGTTAAGATAAATAGTATAATCAATGAAAAATTTTGACCGATCTTACTTTCAATCCGATGTGCATATTTTGAGCTTAAAGCTTGGATAATGTTAAATCCTGCAAAAACAATGCCGAAATAAACAACATCCAGTCCTGATATTTTAAAATATGGCTGATAAAGATAATAGACAATATTAATAGCACTAGTAACAACTGCGGAATATAAAATCAACCAGCGTAGCTTTTTGTTATGAAAAATCGTATTTTTAATTGATTTAAATAAATCATGAGCAAGCTTTTTGTTGGCCAAGATTTCGTGTCTCTTTGGTTCGTGAAACGATAAAGCCAGCGGTATCAACAATAAATAGAAAGGTAACATTGCTAAAAATGGGTATCTAAAATTTATTTGACCCAAAAAGCCACCGAGTATACTGGCGATTGCAGTCCCAATAGCATAATAAAAAAGCGTATTACCCCAAATTTTCTTGTATGAATCTTCTCTTTTTAAATCTTTCAGGGTATCATAAATTAATGCCGAATCCGCGCCAGAAATAAATACCCCAGCTAAAGCCCAAAGCAGATTTGCAACAAGGAAATAATAGAAATTATTTCCTACAGCAAAAGTAAACATTGAGAATGTTGAAAAAATTCCTGTCATCATTAGTGATTTTTTTCTGCCTACAACATCTGCAAAATAACCCGAAGGTATTTCCAAAGCTATCCATACAATCGAACTCATTGATTGTATAAGCATTATCTCAGCCAGGGATAATCCATTGTTTTGAAAAAACAATACAATAATTGGAGTAAAGAACATTAAGCTGTATAAAACTTCAAATATGTAAATTTTCCAAATATTTGCTTCTAATTTTTCGCTATTTGTTTTCATCAAATCTAATTAAGTCTCTTTTTAAAAGTCCTTCTTTTTCAATCTGAACTGTCTCTTGTCGAGATTCTTGAAATTCTTGCTTTCGAGACAATTCTTTAAACCAGTCACTTTGATAAAATTCTTCCAATATCTTCTTGGCAGTTGAAACATAATCAATTATTTCAGGATCATCTTTATGCTCTGGATAATAATCAAACTCGGGAACCGCTCCTTGATATTTTATGGCTTCAGGAATTGAGGAAAGAATATCAGCTTCCAATAAATCATCATGTATTTTTCCTTCTCTCAGGCATTTCTCAAAATCAAAAATTGCCTGGTCAGGATATCCAAGATCGATTCCTTCAATTAAGATTTTAATATCAACTTCCTTGGGAATCTTTCCTGATTTTTGAGCTTCTCCAAGCAAAATATTTACTTTTTTATACCAACTCATCAATTCTTCTCTTCCTAAGTTGCGGTCGTAAGGAGGAACTCCTGGTATTCTAGTCGTTTTTGATTTTATCTCCACGCCCTTTAAGTTTACTAACGTAAGACTTGTAATTTTGGAATCATCTTTTATTTTTTTAGGATAATAAATTTCAAGATCATAATTTTTGAGTTGCGTATTTATTTCCTCTAATTTTAATATTTTGCTACCATCTATTTTGACCCAAGGAATATCAGCATGACCTTTTAAACCAGCTATTAATAAAATTATATTTGGTTCAGCCAATCGACATCCAAGTTCTGATCCTAGAATTTCATAGACTTTTGAAGCCAATTTCGCAGTTTCAATCCCCGACAATGGTTCCAGTCTTAAATTTTCATAATTTTCCATTACAATTTTCGAAGTTTCTTTTTCTAGACCACCCCACGAATCCATGCGTTCATGATCTGATTGTGAATGAATTCTTAATTTTTCCATAATATTTCAGAGTAATGATAGTATTTTCTTATAAATAAATTCGTCTTTTTTGCGATTCCAGGAGCAAAAAAGACACCTCTTACCCCTCTATAAAATAAATAAAAAAATCAAATTTTCTTCTTGATTCAACGCACAAAACTTAAAATTGCCACCAAGATAAAAAATTTATTTCGCACAACTCCTTATAACCGAACTTATTTGATTTGTATTTTAACTATGCTAAAATTATAGCAGAAATTTTAAATCAGAACGGTTTATGATTCAAAGCAAAAACAAAAATTATTATCCCTCCCAAGACCCCATCTTGAAGCTCAAGCAGG
>JAQVGD010000283.1 GCA_028696945.1 Lutibacter sp. | reverse complement strand
AATCTCCGTGTAATAGCTTTTAATTACGCGGAGTTTCTAGGAGAGCCACGAAGTTGCACAAAGAAGATTTTAGCTATCTAGCAAACTTAGCGTAAAACTTTGCGCCCTTTGCGGTTTTTATTTGCGCGCTTTGCGTTTAATAAATTTTTGGTTCGGAGTTTTTTTATAATTTTTTCTTGCTTTTTATCATAGAATACACACCTCGAATTAATAATAAATATTTTATAATTTTTTTCATTGTTGCCCGATTAAATATTTAATGCAAACGGAAAAATAGATTTTCCCCAAAAACAAGCCTCGTTCGGGCGGACTGTTTGTAGGCCTTTATAAAATTAGCAACGTCAGTTTTAACCAACATAAATTTAATTATCTAAAAATGTACAAGTTAAATAAATAATTAATACATTTATTTATTCTAAAAAACAATGCTATGAAAAGAGAAACTGGTTTTACTCCAAAAACCTTGATGAGAAGTCACTTTTTCACAAATTTCTACTATTTGAAAAACAACGAATTAAGCATCCTTTATTTGATGTACTTAATTTTCTGAATTCCGTTATTTAAAATGCTTGCTACGAAAAAAATAATATTGCTGTTGGTTATCTATTTAGGTGCTTTTCATGCGTTTTCTCAAACTGCAATTACCTCCAAAAATTATAGAAAATCACTTTCTCTTAAAAAAAGCCAGACAATCAACGAGGCTGAAATAGATACTACAAAAACTTTAAATATTGCTGTTAAAATTAACCTTAACGCCAAAGATTTAGTCAATTCATTTAAAACGCAAATGGCGGATGAAGTCTTTTACGACAGTGATGGCGATGGAATTCCAGATGATATTGATATTGATGATGACAATGACGGCATTAAAGATGTTGACGAAGAAAATTCATGCAGAAATTCTCCCATTGCAACCATACTAACTTTGTGTGATACCGACAACGATGGCGTTCCTGATGTTTTTGATTTGGATAGCGATAATGATGGTATTCCAGATGTTGTTGAAGCTGGTTTCGGATATTTAAGCGAAGGTCGTGGAACATTAACAGGTTGCTCCACTTGGGTTGATGTTAATTTAAACGGAATGCATGATTTAACGGAAGGAATTTTTCCTTTAGATTCTGACGGTGACGGTGTTCCAAACTATTTGGATTTAGATAGTGACAATGACGGTATTTTTGATGTGGATGAGTCGGGAGCTGGAAATACCAATGCGCCTCCAGGTTACGAAAATGGAGATGGGGATATTAACGGAGATGGTGTTGGTAACGGTTCAGATACCGACTATGCAAGAGAAAACGATGTTGATAATAATGGCACTTTAGAATACTATACTGATGGAATTTTAGACATTTACGATTATTTTAACGGAGCTACATTCAACACATCTTACGGAAACAGCAACCAAGGAATCTATCCGCTTTATGTTAAAGATACTGATAACGATGGAATTCCAGATTATATTGATATTAAATCCAACGGAACAACGTATGATATTTCACACACTTTGTATGCAAGTTTAGATGTAAATAATGATGGGGTTATAGATGGAACTACAGACATTGACCGCGATGGAATTTTGGATGCTTTTGATACAAATACGGCCGTTTTTGGCTCGCCAAGAGATTTAAACCGAAAATTGCATTTATATTTCGATGGCAGAAATGATTATATTGAAGAAGATAATGGAACCAATATTGTGAATGGTTTGGCAGAAGCAACCATGATGGCCTGGATAAAATTAGACCCAAATTTTATAGATCACGGTGCAATAATGGGGCAAACAAATTTTTGGATTCGTATCAACGGCAGTAAAAGGTTGAGAGTAGAAATCCCAGATAACCAATCTTTTACAGCTCCAAAAGCAACGACTTTATCTTTAAACAAATGGACTCACATTGCAGCGGTTTTTGACGGGTCAAATACAATTGAAAAAGTAAAATTATATATAAATGGGGAAAAAATAGCCAGCACCAATCCTTCTGGATTAGGAACAACGATACCTACAAGTTCAAATACTAAATTTAGGATGGGAAGAGCACCTTCTAATACTGATATTTATAATTCAACTGCGGATATGTTTAAGGGAGAAATAGATGAAGTCAGGGTTTTCAATAAAGCCTTAACCGACGAGGAACTTCAGAAAATGATTTATCAGGAATTGGATGAAGTAAATGGTTTTAATCGCGGTGTTATGATTCCAAGAGATATTTCCCCAACCATCGGTGCCAATTTGGTACGGTATTATAGAATGGATGTGTTTAATGATGACATCGTTGACAATTTAACAACGCCTGCTATTGATGTTGCTTCAGGAGCAAAAATGTACAATATCAAAAATATTTATCCGCAAACAGCTCCTTTGCCTTATGAAACCAAGGCTGATGGCGATTGGTCCAATACAGCAAGTTGGTTGCATGGAAATGTATGGGACATCGCTTCCGAAGCAACAAATAAAGATTGGATTATTGTGCAGGTAAAAAATAATTTGACAACTTCAAAAAGCCACAATACATTAGGACTTATAATTGATGCGACTAAAAAGTTATCAATTCAATCAAGTCAGGAACTAAAAAATACATGGTATTTGGAATTGGATGGCATTATAGATTTGGAGGATGAGTCACAATTGGTACAAACCGAAGAAAGCATTTTAGACCAGGACAGTGGTGGTTATATTGAACGCGATCAACAAGGTACCGCCAACAGTTTTAATTACAATTATTGGAGTTCACCAGTGTATTCAAATTCAGATAAAACCTTTACTATTAAAGGAGTTTTAAATGACGGCACAGATGCCACTGAGCCAAATAAAAATGGCGTAATTACCTTTCTTCCAGAGTATTGGTCGGCTGACGCAGGAGTTACTTCTCCAATTATTATAAGTTCCTACTGGTTATACACCTTTAATGGCACAAACAATGCCTACAGCGAGTGGCATCCCGTTAAT
>JAQVGD010000091.1 GCA_028696945.1 Lutibacter sp. | reverse complement strand
CTCCACCAAATCGGGATTTGCAGTATAAATACCGCTTACGTGGGTATAGTTTTGAAATTCCTCCGCATTTAAAAAATTGGCGATAAGCGCCGCGGTATAATTGCTGCCATTTCTTCCCAAAGTAGTGGTTTCACCCTGTAAGTTTGACGCAATAAAGCCAGTGACTATTTGCGTTACCTCTCCATTATGTTTCCTAAAATGTTCAATGACATTTTCTTCGGAAACACTTTCAAAAGGCAATGCTTTCCCAAACTGATTGTTTGTTTTTATCAAAGCGCGAGAATCCACAAAATTGGCTTTAATACCACGTTTATTTAACAGGTGTGTAACCAACTTCCCAGATAAAATTTCCCCCTGCGCCATTACTTGGTCTTTCACTTTTTCGCTGTAATCACCCAACAAATTCACGCCCCTGAAAATTTCATCGAGCAGTTGAAATTCCGCATCTAAATTAACCGTTTCATCAGCTTCCAACTGGTATTTTTTTAATGCTGAAAACTCTTCAACATAAGGTAAACTATTTTTAGCCTTTTCCAAAATAGACTCCAAATGGTCTGTGGTTTTATCGCGTGCCGAAACTACGACCGTAATTTTTTCACCATTTTTAATTTTATTGGCAATAATATTTAAACTGCTTTCCAATCCGATTCCGTTTGCCAATGATTTTCCTCCAAATTTTACGACTTTCATTTTATTTTTTTTAGAACTCTGATTAAAAATTGGTTCTATTATTTTTTCCATTTGTTGATACTCCATTAAAAATGCATCGTGCCCATGCACCGAATTAATTTCACTATAAGTTACTTTCGGATTGGTTAAAGCCAAATGTTTGTGGGTTTCCCTGTTCTCTTCCGCAGTAAAAAACAAATCTGAATCCACGCCAACAATATGAATATTTGCTTTAATGCTGTCTAAAATAAGTTCGTTTCTACCTTTTGTGACATCTATAGTTTTTAACAGCTGATTCATTAATTTATAGGCAGAAAGCTGAAAACGCTCCTGCAGTTTTTTACCATGGTGCAACAACCAACTCTCCACATTAAAAATCTCCAACTCTTCATTTTTTGACCGCTGAAAACGTTCTTTAAAAGATTCTGGAGTTCTGTAACAAAGCATGGCATGCATACGAGCATCATGCACAGGATTGCAGGAATTCGACAAAAATTGTTCCTGAATCTGACAATTGGCAATTAACCAATCGGTCGATTTCCAATCGGTGGCAACAGCGATTAAATGTTTTGTGATGGTAGGATTTATCGCTGCCATTTCCCATGCAATTCCACCTCCTAAAGAACCTCCAACCATCGCAAAAAGTTCCTTTATTTTTAAGACTTCCAATCCTATTAAAAAGATTTTTGCAATATCTCTCGCCACAAAATCCTTATAATTTTCAATAACAAAACCATCATAGCCATTTCCTGGAATGTTAAAAGCTAAAATGGTATAATGTTCTGTGTCTATCACTTTATTTTGCCCCACTAAATCTTGCCACCAGCCATTTTCTCCAGCCACATCTGAATTACCTGTTAAGGCATGGTTGATTAAAACTATTGGTGCCGAATACAAGGCTTTTCCAAAAAGTTGATAAGAAAGGTTAATAGGTTGAGATTTCTTTCCCTTTTCAGGAAAAAAATCAGCTATTGTGATGTGTTTTAATGGTTTCATAATACTATTTTAAGCATTGCCGCAATCAAAATTTTTGATTTGGCTTTAAATAATAGTGTTATAAGAAAGGCAGAAAATTACGGAAAGCAATTTCATTTTGTTATCTATCCAATTTGGTAGAATTTAGCACCTTCTCTGCAGGGCAAAGGGTTGCTAAGGCTTCAACGGGTCCAATCCCTCTGCCTTTCTTAATAACAATATTCAATATGTTTATGAACTGAACCGCAAATTAATGCATAAAATTTATCTTAAATAACACTTCGGTCGAAATTTATTTTGCCAATTCTAAAACTTCTTTAAAAAATGCCTTCATCAAATCCTGTTTTGATTGGGCAAACCAGTATCATTCAATTGCCACAACCCGCAACTCTTGCACCAAATTCAAGGAAATTGGTGTTGAATTAAAAAGATTGTCTTGTACTGGACAACGGCTTTCCACAATTTTAATCCATTTTTTAAGTTCCTCTTCGGAAGCATCCGAAATTGGTTTTACAGTAACTTCAATTGCCTGAAAACCCGCGCGTTCTTCTGTTGGAACACCCAAATATTTATCAACATCCAATGCGCCCGAAATTTCTATTCGCAACGATTTTATTTCAATATTTAGCTCTTTGGCGACTATGCCGCCAACGATATTAAGACAACCTGCGTAACCAGCCAAAATATATTCAACCGGGCATGGTGCTTCTAATTCCGGGTTGTTTTGGTTATCGCCAATCCTTATTTTAAAATTTTGTGCTTTTACCACAAACTGCTCGTCAGGTATCGAATTTCCTGATACTTTTATTTTTACAATACTCATTTTTAGGCTGTTTTATGGCTTTTAATACTTTCAAATACCGCTTTTAAATCGGCTTTTAAATCTTCAATATCTTCTATTCCTACAGAAAGTCGGATTAAATCTTTTGAAACTCCTGCCGTCAATTGTTCGTCATCAGACAATTGTTGGTGCGTAGTGCTTGCCGGATGAATAATCAACGATTTGGTGTCACCGATATTGGCCAAAAGCCAGAATAATTTTGTTTCATCGGCCACTTTTTTAGCTGCTTCAAATCCACCCTTCAAGCCGAAAGTTACCATGCCACTTTGTCCTTCTGGAAGGTATTTCTGACCTAAATCGTAATATTTGCTCGATTTCAATCCCGGATAATTTACCCATGAAACTTCTTCCCTGCTTTCTAGCCATTTGGCCAAAGCCAAGGCGTTTTCGCTGTGTTTTTTAATACGAATAGGCAATGTTTCCAATCCCTGAATAATTTGAAATGCATTAAACGGACTTAAAGCCGCGCCAAAATCGCGCAATCCTTCCACACGCACTTTGGCAATAAAAGCAGCATTCCCCAAGGCTTCGTGATAAACCAATCCGTGATAACCTGCAGAAGGTTCGGTGAATTCAGGGAATTTCCCATTGGTCCAGTCGAAATTTCCGGCATCAATAATGGCACCGCCAAGAGATGTTCCGTTTCCTGAGATATATTTAGTCAAAGAATGAATCACAATATTTGCACCGTGTGCAATTGGATTCAACAAATAAGACGTTGCCACTGTATTATCAACAATAAAAGGTACTTTGAAGGTTTTGGCTACCGCAGAAATCGCTTTTAAATCCAGAATATCCAATTTTGGATTTCCCAAACTTTCCACAAAGAAAGCCCTGGTATTTTCTTGAACTGCTTTGGTAAAATTTTCAGGTTTGGAAGGATCCACAAAAGTGGTGGTAATTCCCAATCTCGGCAACGTAACTTTAAACAAATTGTACGTGCCGCCGTATAAACTGTTAGACGCCACAATATGATCGCCTGCCTTCAGTAAAACCAGCAAAGCCGTTGCAGTAGCCGCGGTTCCTGAAGCCGTAACCACCGCGCCAATGCCGCCTTCAAGGGCTGCTAGCCGTTGTTCCAAAATATCATTGGTCGGATTGTTTAATCGGGTGTAAATAAATCCAGCTTCTGCAAGACTAAAAACATTGGCTGCATGGTCGGAGTTATTGAAAACATAGGAGGTGGTTTGGTAAATTGGAACGGCACAAGTTCCTGCATTTTTTGTAACATCATGTCCTGCGTGTAATGCTTGTGTTGAAAATTTTTGTGTACTCATTTTTATTAAATTTTATTTATTATTATTATTTTGAAATGAAAAAGTCCCTTTGGTTTTAGATATTACCAAAGGGACTTTAATCGTTATAGATTTTTTTATTCCAATCAATTTAGGCAATATCTTTTCATGAAGCTTTGCATTTGCATTTGCATACAACGAATTATAGATTTCGAAAATTGGAATTTTAAATTCATTTTGATTTTTGTATATAGAACTTGTTCAAACTTTTTTCAATTGGCTACAAAATGTTATTTTTCGCTTCAATCAAAACAGTTAAACCAGTTCATAAAAAAACCTCTGAAAAATCAGAGGTCTTTAATTGTTTTATGTTTTATTAAATTTTAAACAATAGTGCCCTCTGCGTAAATTTTACACATCATACACATCATATTGTTCAATTTAATTGTCATTTTTTATTTTTTTGATGCCACAAATGTAAACACTTTTTTTTAATATCCAAATTATTTCAAAAATAAAAATCTTTTTTTTGCAAGTTATAATTTTTACTTTTCCTAAATTTGCCTATTGAATTTCAGGAGGAAAAATTTGAACTGATTGCAACCTCATCAAAAAATGCTAAAGCAGTAATTATTTACTTCTTTAGCGACCAACGCAATTTCTCAGTTTCCTCAATTTTTATTAATAATATAAGGTTAAGTTCTTTTTACAACAGCATTTGCGTTAGGGATTGCAGAGGAAATCCCGGCGTTGCGAGTTTGTGAGCAATATATTCAACAGTTTGCTACGCTCTGCTCGCAATGACGGATTGGAACGAAAAGCCCGACCCGCAGGGTAACGCCCAAAAAAATAGCGGGCAGGCCCAAAAAATTTATATAAATTGCTGTTCATATTAGAATTAAACCTAAAATAACTAAAAAAATTATGTCATATTTATTTACGTCTGAATCCGTTTCAGAAGGACATCCAGACAAAGTTTCTGATCAAATTTCAGATGCTTTGGTCGATAATTTTTTGGCTTTTGACCGCAATTCAAAAGTTGCCTGTGAAACATTGGTAACTACTGGACAAGTGGTTTTGGCGGGAGAAGTAAAATCGAAAACGTATTTGGATGTTCAAAAAATAGCGCGGGACGTCATCAATAAAATTGGATACACAAAAAGCGACTATATGTTCGACGGGAATTCCTGCGGCATATTTTCTGCCATCCACGAACAATCTGCCGACATTAATCAGGGCGTTGACAGAGCAATTAAAGAAGATCAAGGTGCTGGCGACCAAGGAATGATGTTTGGTTACGCCACCAATGAAACAGAGAATTATATGCCTTTGGCATTGGATTTAAGTCATAAAATATTATTTGAACTTGCCGAATTGCGCAGGGAAAACAAAGAAATTACTTATTTGCGTCCAGATTCCAAAAGCCAGGTAACCATTGAATATTCTGACGACAATGTTCCCGTTAGAATAAACACCATTGTGGTTTCTACGCAACACGACGACTTTGGACCGAATGATGAAGCGATGTTGGCTAAAATTAACAGTGATGTTGTCACTATTTTAATTCCGAGAATGGTTGCCAAATTACCGATAGGTATTCAAAAGTTGTTCAATGATGATATTATTTATCACGTAAATCCGACCGGTAAATTTGTGATTGGCGGACCGCATGGCGATACTGGCTTGACGGGCAGAAAAATTATTGTGGATACTTACGGCGGAAAAGGTGCACACGGTGGTGGCGCGTTTTCAGGAAAAGACCCAAGTAAAGTTGACCGAAGCGGTGCGTATGCCACACGTCATATTGCCAAAAATTTAGTCGCAGCAGGTGTTGCAGATGAAGTTTTGGTGCAGGTTTCTTATGCCATTGGCGTTGCAAAACCTATGGGAATTTACGTAAATACTTACGGAACATCCAAAGTAAAAAAATCGGACGGCGAAATTGCCGCAATTATCGACCAGCTTTTTGATATGCGCCCTGCATTTATTGAAGCACGTTTAAAATTGCGCAATCCTATTTATTTGGAAACCGCGGCTTATGGACATATGGGACGAAAAAATGAAATTGTCAAAAAAACATTTTCCAATGTTGATGGCACTGAAATTACGCTTGACGTAGAACTTTTTACTTGGGAGAAATTAGATTTTGTTGCACAAGTAAAAGCTGCATTTGGGTTGTAAAATATATTGAATTATAATTGTATTAAAATAAAGAGACTTTCTAAAAAGTTGATTTAACCGCAATGTTCGCAAAGAAAGCGCAATGTTCGCAAAGTGTTAATATTTTAAAAATTATCACTTTGCGTTCCTTGCGAAAAAACCTAGCGCCCCTTGCGGTTAAAAATTATAAGCCAATGAGTTTATGCTTCAATTGGCCGATGATTTATTGTGCCATTAAACTTTGTGAATCTCTGTGTTTTTCCTTTGTGAATCTTTGTGCAATGGGTTTTAATCGCAGGGAGTTTCCAGTAAACCTGCTAAGTTAACCAAAGAAATATAGCGAACTTTGCGTAAAACCTAGCGATCTTTGCGGTTAAAAATAATAAGCCAATGAGTTTATGCTTCAATTGGCCGATGATTTATTGTACCATTAAACTTTGTGAATCTCTGTGCTTTTCCTTTGTGAATCTTTGTGCAATGGGTTTTAATCGCAGGGAGTTTCCATGAAACCTGCTAAGTTAACCAAAGAAATATAGCGAACTTCGCGTAAAACTTTGCGACCTTTGCGGTTAAATACAAATGCCTTTTATACGGTCTTTTCTTTATAAATATGAACCACAGCCAACCCGCAAATTTCTGAACTATTTAACACAACAAAACCATTATTTGGATGCTGAATCACCAATAATTCTCCTTTATGCAAGCTTCTCTTTTCTGAACCAAAATGGCATTGCAAGTTTCCTTCAAAAGCATAAAAAATAATAAATTCGTAATTTGAATCCAATTGAAAATTTTCTTTTTTATTGGCAGAAACAGTAATCGACGAGATTTTTCCTTGGGTTTTGCCCTTGGTCATTAAGTTAAAATCGACACAAGTTCCAACAGCGGAAGTTTCCCAACTGCCATCAAAAGAATCTATCTCTGTTTTATTCAATTGAATCTCATAATGATTTTTGTGAGACACTTTGATGCTTCCCGACAAAATCATTAATTGGCGAGAAACATCGGGAAGATGGGTAAAATTAGATTTCTCAATTTCCACGGTAGCGGAACTGATTCTGAAATTAAAATTACGGTTTTTATAATTTGCTTCTGGCGGATAAATATACAATTCGGTGGTACTTCCGCCAGACCATTTAGTGGTTTTAAAATCTGCCGCCTTTAAAATGTCGATTTTCATTGATTAAAAATCATTTCCAAAAATCGTCACTTAAATTGTCAACAAATTTTTCATCTCTATGAAATCTTTCAATTTTTTCCAATTCTTCCGGAGTGGCAGCACTTTGAATTTCATTGAATAAAATTTGCTCCTCAAAGCGAATATGGCTTTTCAATAAAGTTTGAATTTTCTTTAAAGAATCTTCAATATGAATTGTATCTGTAAAAAATTCCAACAATATTTTGTGCTCATTCAATGCCTGAACGATTAATTTATGTTCATTGCCAAGCACTGGAAACATATACTTTTCCTCCTTTTGAAAATGGTCTAAAATATGATTTTCATAAAACCAATCCGAATAAGCTTTTATTCTGCCCACAGCAATTCCTTTTGAAAAACCGACCTGGATTTTCCAGCAAAGCAACAATGCGTGATGATGGTCCCTTGAATATTCCTTTAATGCCTGATGCCTTTTTATCGCCATAATTTTAAGAACCGCCTTCCTCGGATGTTGCTTCGTTATTCTTTTTTAGCTTTATATTCAATTCATTATTTTCAAAATGTAAAACCCTTTGTGGTAATGAGATGTCAATATTATTGTCACGAAACTTTTCAAATATCTTTGCTCTGATTTCGCTCTTAATATTCTCTACTCCATAAACATCTTCCGACCAAAAATAAACTGAAAACAACAAATATGAATCTGCAAAATCTTCAAATCGCACAAAAGGAGCTGGCGATTTCAAAGCACCTTTTTGATTGTTGATAATTTCGTCTAATAGCTTCTTAACCAACCTAATATCAGAAGTATATCCTGCACCTACAGACACATTAAAGCGAGAAGCCACATCTGTATATGTCCAATTAATAATAGCGTTTTTCGTTAATAGAGAATTGGGTAAAATGATGTATTTATCATCCCGGCCAAGAACAGTAGTGGTTCTAAGATTAATGTCTGAAACTCGACACAAAAGACCATCAACCTCCACAATATCATTTATTTTTACTTTAGATTCTATCAATAAAATAATACCAGAAGTAAAATCACTGAATATATTTTGCAGCCCCAGTCCAATACCTACAAGCAGTGCTGCCGCGCCACCCAATAATAATGTAAAGTTAAACCCAAGCACTTGGAACGCTGCAATGATGGAGAATACAACGATTACATACTTTACCAAATTATAAATCGCATACTTTTTTGAAATATCAATACTGGAAGCACTATAAATGCTTTTCTTTATAAGCCACAAAATAAATTTGATTACAATAAATAATAAAAAAACCAAAATTATTGATATCACCTTTAACTGGTAGGTATCAATATGGAAAAGAGTGTAGTCAAAAAATTCTTTCATATGGTTTCATTTTTTTATTCTTTATAAAGCAACATCAAAATTAGTCAATTTAAAATCTTTTAAAAAATGTTTTTTGGGAATTATGGAGCTATTCCCCCTTTGGGGGCTAGGGGGCGTTTTTCTTCACAAAGTTTGCCAACTGTATTTTCAACAATATATTTTGTGATGTATTTGGGCGTGTAAAACACCCCGTCTTTTTTGCGTTTGGTTTTGGATTTGTCAATGGTTTCCCCAGCCAACTGTGCTTTTATTCTGCCCACAGCAATTCCCTTTGAAAAACCGACCTGAATTTTCCAGCAAAGCAACAATGCATGATGGTGGTCTTTTGAATATTCCTTTAATGCGTGAAGCCTTTTTATCGCCATAATTTTAAGTGGAATTCATTTATAAAAACACCCAATTTAACTAAAACTTATTTTAGTTGCTTCGAATCATCGTCAGCACCATTTTAAATTTCTCAATTGCTTTTAGGGCATGACGAACATTGGCTGGCATAATAATGGTTTCTCCGGCTTCCAAAATATTTGATTTTCCGTCGATAATAATATCAGCCTTCCCATCAACCACAAAAACCAAAGCATCAAACGGCGCGGCGTGTTCGCTTAAACCTTCGCCCTTGTCAAACGCAAACAAACTGATGTTGCCAGTTTCTTTTTTCAATATTTGTTTGCTGACTACAGCATTTTCCGCATAAGCAATGCTGTTATTAAAAGAGAATTTTACTCCTTTGCCAAATTCGTTTTTTTCCATTTTTAATTTATTTTTAGTTAAATTTTATCAACCTGTTTTAATATCAAGCAATATCATCACAATTTAATCATTTTATTGGGCTTTGCTAAAAAAATAATTAATTGGCTTTTTAGCTTTGAAGATTTAATTGTTTTTCACTTTTATATATTTTTTTAGATTGGAAGTTAAGATTTGGTCGAGTTCTTTTTCGTTTCCTTGACTTGTTTCGACAAATACCATCCCAAAAAACGGGTAATCATCAAAATCTACCTTCCTTAATTCCATCGGATTCTCAAAGTCTGAAAGCAACAATTCATAATTAAAAGACGCTATTTTGCTTTCTGGAATTCCAGAATTGTTATCCAACAAAACAAGGCTGTATTTTTTATTTTTACTTGCTTTAAAAAGTTCCTTCCAATTTGGTTTTGTGCCGTTCAAAAAATATTGGTAAGCGTTAAATCCGTAGGCAAAATAAGACAAATCGGCCGTGGTACACCAGCCGCCAAATCGCATCGGGTTGACTTCCACTGGAATTACAATTCCATTTTTATCAATGCGAACCTCCACGTGAAAGGGAAAATTTTTCAAATTGATTAGTGCGCCAAGTGTGTCAAGAAATTTTTGCATATTTGGCAAATGTTTTTCAATAATTTCTTTGGAAGTGGTATAAACTCGGTCGTTTACATCTTTTCCCGTTGAAAATCTGTGGTGTAAAATGGATAAGATAATCGGTTCGCTTTCTTTATTGAAATAACAATCCATCGCATATTCCTCGCCCTCAATACATTCTTCTATAATAAAATAATCCGCATTTACCACTTCATTGGGATAAAAACCCTTAATTTCATTTATATCACGAGTAATTTTAGTTAAAACCTCTGGCCATTCTTCGGAAGTGTCAACTTTATGAACGCCCAAACTAAAAAAGCCAACCGCTGGTTTTATGATAAAAGGAAATTTTATATTTTCCGTTGAAAAATTCGCCAATTCCTCAAATTTGATTCCTTTGAAAAAATAATCGGGAAAAGTATCTTTCAACAATTCACGAAATTTTATTTTGTTTTTGAAAACTTGAATTTGTCTTGGTAATTTTGTGGAAGTTAAGTTTTTTTCTATCCAACTGATGCTGTTTTCCGAGTTGGTATATAGCGGATAATTAGGATTATTTTTAATGAATTCCGCCGCTTCATTCTCTGGAATCCAATTTAGCGACTTATCAGAAATCATGGCACTCGCCACTTCTGTTGCTATAATTTCAAGGTTATTGTCTTTTATGGTTTGAAGTAAAAATTCGGAAATATAGGGTTGGTCAATTAAAATCATTTGCGTGTTTTTGTTTCTGTAAATTTAGGTTGAAAAATTGAAAGTAGAAAGTTGTATAGTTGTAAAGTTAGAAAGTTGAAAGCTGAAAGGTCAAAGCTGAAAGGTATTTCAAATCTAGCTCCCTTTCCTTTGGAAAGGGTTGGGGATAGGGAAAATATCAAATTCTTTAAACAACTTTTGTCAAATTTCGATTTATAGGGATTTATCGGTTGTTTTATCTTCATTTTCTTCATCGGTTTCTTTAGTACCATCATCTTTTCTAAAACCAATTAAGTTGCGGTATTTGAGTTCGGTCTTTTTAAGATCTTCCTGTAACTTTTTGTACTTGGTAATGTCCTTAATAGTTATTACGGCTGCAATTACCTGATTTTGCTGGTTCATTATTGGTCTTCCACTAAGCAAAACCCTTTTCTTTTCTTGCAATTTTGCATTCCAAAGCACTACTTCCACATTATCGGTTAGTTCCCCAACCAAGGCGCGTTCCATTGGGAGTTTTTGAATTGGAAATACTGTTTTTTCATCGGGGAAATACATTTCGAAATGCTCAGAAAAGTTATCGGAAATCTTAGAATCATCTTGCGTTCCAAACATTTCATTTGCCATATTATTCGCCAAAACTACTTTTTTATCTGAATTTGCAACAATAACGCCATCACTGATATTCTCGAGAATTAGGTTTAATTTTTGCTCATTTTCATATAAATCATTCACAGCAGCCTGTTCTTCTTCTTTTAATTTTAAATGGTCGGTAATATCACGTGCTATGGCATATAAAATTCCTGTGGCAATATCAGTAGTTGCAGTCCAAGACAACCATTTTATATCGCCATCTTTACATATCCATCGGTTTTCAAAATTCACCAAAGCAGTTCCTTTTTGAAGTTCTTCAATGGCTTTTTCTGTTGTCGCTATATCTTCAGGAAAAATATAGTTTGTAAACGGTTTGCTTTTCAGTTCCAAATCGCTATAGCCCAAAACCTTGCTTAAAGATGGGTTTGTTTTTACAAACATGTTTTTTGTGGCAACTACCAAAATATCCAATGACATTTCAAAAAAGGTATCAGCTTCCTTTAAGGATTCTTCCACATTTCTTTTAGCTGTGACATCTCTTGCAACAGCATACAAAAGACCAGTTTCAACATCGGGATAAGTTGTCCAACTCAGCCATTTTAAAGAGCCATCCTTACATACAAAACGATTTTCAAAATTCTCGGTAATAGCACCCGACTGTAGTTTCGCTACTTCTTGCAGGGTGGAATCTAGGTCTTTGGCATATACAAACGACATAAACGGTTTTCTCAAAAGTTCTTCCTCAGAATAGCCCAAAATGATTGTTGTTGCTGGATTTATCTTTAAAAACGTGTCTTTTGAAGAAATAATCAACATGTCTCTGGAAAGATTAAAGAACGTATTTCCTGCTACCAACAATTTCTGAGAATTAATTCTTTCTGTAATATCCGTAGCAATTGTTCCTACCGAAAAAACCCTGTTTGAGGCATCAAATAATGGAAATTTAACAGCCAAATAGGTATGTAAGCCGTCTGCTTGTTCAAGAATTTCCTCAACCTGAATTTCCTTTTCTAATTTTACGGCTTCCAAATCTGTGCTTCGGTACCTATCTGCAGTTTCCTTAGGTAAGAAATCGTGGTCTGTTTTGCCTTTGATGTCTTCCTTTTTCAACCTATAAATGTTTTCATATTGCTTATTAATCAACAAATATTCACCATTTATTTTTTTTACGGAAATAGGATTGGTGGTGTTGTCAATAATGGATTGCAGTAATTTACGATTCTCCAACGATTCTGTTTCTGCCTTGTTTTTTGCTTTGAGCTGACTTTGGATAACGAAATAAACAACTGTTAACATCCCCAAAGAAAGCATAATTAATATCAGAGAAATCCAATCCCACAAAAGTGGCTTTTCAGGAAGTATTTGATTCCAATAAATGATTCCAAGCACCAAAATCACAAAAAGGTTAATAATATAACCCGAGATAATTTTTGTTTTAAGAGAGATTTTCATCTGTTTATATTTTATTTTTTTGTTGGTACAGATGCAGTTCGCCATTAATCATTCCTCTGTGTATCATAATTTGATATGCTCGTTTCATCTGTTTCTATTTTATTTTTCTGTTGGTACAGCTGCTGTTCGCCATTAATCATACTGCTATTTATCAAAATTTGTTATGGCTCGTTTCATTTGCTATTTTTTATTGTTTTTTATTTGTCAAATGGAACGCTCAGCAT
>JAQVGD010000282.1 GCA_028696945.1 Lutibacter sp. | reverse complement strand
CGTGTGCTCTTCCGATCTTATTAATTAGGATGCAAATATATGTCAAAACAATATATGTTGCAACATATATTGTAAAAAAAAATATATAATTTCAGTAAAAATATTTTATAATACTGATTGTCAATTAATTATAATTAATAAAATTTTAGCTTATTTAACGCCTAAAAAGTGTAAATTTGCACTAATTAAACAGCGTATGCAGGAAGAACAAGTCATATTGGTAAACGAGAAAGATGAAAAAATTGGGTTAATGCCAAAAATGGAGGCGCATGAAAAAGGCGTGCTGCACAGGGCATTTTCGGTATTCGTGTTCAATGATAAAAATGAACTGTTGTTGCAGCAACGTGCAGTGCACAAATACCATTCCCCTTTATTGTGGACAAATACCTGCTGCAGCCACCAGCGCGACGGGGAAGGAAATACAGAAGCCGGTAAACGACGCCTGAAGGAAGAAATGGGCTTTGAGTGCGAGTTGAAAGAAGTGACCCGGTTTATCTACAAAGCGCCGTTCGACAATGGGCTTACGGAGCATGAACTGGACCATATCCTGATTGGTTACTGTAATGAAAATCCAATATTAAATAGGGAGGAAGTCGAAAATTTTAAATGGATGACCATAGAAGAAGTGAAAAATGATATGAAAATGCATCCTGAAATTTATACCGAATGGTTTAAAATCATTTTCGACAAATATTACAGTTTTATCAGCCATTAAAAAAATAGTATGCAAGTAACCGTCAACAGAAAAGCACATTTTAATGCGGCGCACCGATTGTACAATGCCGCATGGACGGATGCGCGGAATGCCACCGTGTTCGGCAAATGCGCGAACCCGCATTATCACGGACATAATTATGAGCTCATCGTAGCAGTTAAGGGTGAAATACACCCGGAAACCGGTTTTGTGATGGATATGAAAATTTTGAAAAGCTTGATCGAAACGGAAATCGAAGAACGATTTGACCATAAAAATTTAAATGAAGAGGTTGCTGAATTCAAAACCCTGAATCCCACGGCCGAAAATATTGCGGTGGTCATCTGGAACAAACTGCGTCCAAAAATCGATAAAAACCTGGCGCTTTCCATTACGCTTTATGAAACCCCAAGAAATTTCGTGACCTATTCAGGGGAATAAAAAAAGTTATATGTTATATGTTATTGGTTGATTTTAACATATAACTTATAACTTATAACAAATAACACTATTTACTTTCTTTTTTACAGGTATTGATCCCGAAAATGGTATAAAGCGGACAAAAACTTACAAGGCTTGTCAATAAGAAAATAATCGCAAAAGCCATCAGAACAATAGCAAGCGTGCCTTCTATTTTACCCAAATAATACAAAACTGCAATAACAACAGCAATTAAAACGCGAATAAACTTGTCGGTGGAACCCATGTTTTTTTTCATTATTTATTTTTTTAAAATTAACAATGAATAAAGATACTATTTTTAAGGCAATTTTTCAAGAATTTTGATCCGGCGAAACAAATATTGGCATTTCTGTATCAAATTTGTTAGTCTTTTTTGTGCTTGTTCAATTCATCCTGCAGCCTTCTCATTGCTTTTTGCTCTCGTTCAAGCGCTTTTTCCCTGTAAATTGCAAATTCTTCCTCCGTCTGTTTTGAAGCGAGTTTGCATTGTGTGGTAATGCTGTTGCTTTGTTTAAATTTGGTGATGAAAAATAACAGCGCACCGATTAAACCGACAACTATTAGGAAGAACATGGTTTTAAAAACGGTTTTTTCAAAGGAAATGCCAAATAACGAAATACTTTCTTTTTCGGCTCTTAATTCCATAATCATTGAATCTGCCGCTGCCAGTTTGATATTTAAGCTGTCAATAAGGATTTTTTGGGAATTCAAGACGCTTGCGTTGTCCAGTAGCTTCTTTTTTGAAGCTGAAATCGAATCGATGACGTTCGATTTTAATTTTAACAGCAAGGAGGTTCTTACAACCTTATAATCCTGCAACGTATTTGAATTGTCCATCAAATATTCAAACTGGCTTTTTACGGAAACGGTATCCTGTAATTTATTGTTGGTTTGACTAAAAATGTTTGATGTTATAAATAATACGGTCATCGCCGTGATTGCTATTTTGCCCATGAGTTAAATTTATTTGATTTCATAACGAAGTAAAAAACTAGTTATTGTTAGTATAATAGACTTCCAGTTCATTTAAATAGCTCTGTTTTGCGGTTTCATCCAACAAAGAATACTGAAACGAATTTTTAGCCAGTTGGTAAAGATCAGATTTAGAAAGGTTTAAAGCTTCTTGAATGGCTTCATAATTTTTATTTACCTGTCCGCCAAAATATGCGGGGTCATCAGAATTTACGGTGACCTTTAAACCCAATTCCATCATTTTTTTAAGGGGATGGTTTTTTAAACCATCAACCACATGAAGCGCGGTGTTTGAAAGCGGACAAACTGTTAAGGCCATATCGCGTTTGATGATTTCCCCCACCAATTTTTCATCCTGCAATGCATTATTTCCATGGTCTATGCGCTTGATGCCCAAAATATCAATGGCTTCCCAAACATAAGCCGCAGCACCTTCTTCACCGGCGTGTGCCAAAGGAATATAACCTTCTTTCACGGAGGCTTCAAATACGTTTTTAAATTTTGAAGGCGGGTTTCCTTTTTCAGAAGAATCCAATCCGACCGCTTTAATTTTAGCCTTAAAAGGAAGCGACTGTTTCAGGGTTTTAAAGGCATCTTCTTCACTTAAATGGCGCAAATAGCTCATAATCAACAATGATGAAACATCCAACCTTGCTTTTGCGTCGTCGCAGGCTCTTGAAATGCCATTGATCACCGTTTCAAAGGCAATACCGCGATCGGTATGCGTTTGGGGATCGAACATAATTTCGGTATGCCTTACATTTTGATCCGCACATTTTTGCAGATAGCTGTAAGTTAAATCGTAAAAATCCTGTTCGGTGACC
>JAQVGD010000281.1 GCA_028696945.1 Lutibacter sp. | reverse complement strand
TATAAATACTGAATGAGCTATACCTGTACCAAAAAATAATTCATTGATAAAATTCATAGTAAAATAATTTATCTTAATTATATATATAAACTATACCTTTTGCAAAAATAATATTTATTTGCTATTAAGCTTTTATTTTTGTTTGAGTTTAGTAAATAGGTTTTTTTTTGAGAAGTGAGAGAGAGGTGGGGTGACTGGGGAGAGGGGGAGACTGGGAGAAGTTGATGAGTTGAGAAGTTGAGGAGTTGAGGAGTTTAAAGGTTTAAAAGTGTAAGGGTTTAAGCAAGATGTTTAAACTACATTAAACTATTTTAAACTACCTTAAATTATTTTAAACTATATTAAACTACATTAAACTACATTAAATTATTTAATAAATCATAGTCCAACAGGCAGGTCATTTGATAATCAGTGGTTCAGACATTATTTTCTATGAATGTTAATATAAAGATTACTTTTCAAAGTTTTTTATATGTTTATTTGTAAATTTTAAATTTTAATGTAAATTTGTGGGAAAATAGGATAAACAAATCATGAAAAAATCTCTAACAATTATTATTTTTTTTATAATTACTTTGATTGCATTTGGGCAGAAACAAATAGGGAAAGAAACTTCCGCAATTGTTGCCGAAGGAAAATTGCTTTATAAATCAGAAATGGCTTCGTGGTATGGCACAGACATTTTTCTTGACAAATACAAAGACAAAGCAGACGATGTGGGAGGATATTTTTCATATCTCGAAAATAATATCGCAAAGTGTATTTTCTTTTCTAATGATGACAACCCAAAAGTAATTGCGACAATTACTTTTGACAGCACATACAATGTAAACATAGCTCAAATAGATGGTAATGAAAGAGAATTTACAACTTATGAAAATGATCTTTATACGATTCGTAAAAAAACATTAAAAGAAGTAAATAGCGATACTCTTATTAAAATGTACAAGAATACAAACATTAATTTGGTACCTCTTATAAATAATAACGAGAAGAAAGTTTATATTTTAACTGTACCAGAAAATAATGGAATTGTCATTTTTGGCAATGATTATTTGTTTACTTTTGATAAAAACAATAATCTGGTAAGTAAGAAACAAATTCACAAAAACATAATTGTGAATGAATATAGCAAAGGACAGGAAAGTGAGATAGAATTAAAGGAAGCTCTACACACTCATTTAGCATCAACAGGAAAATTCATTACCTCTACCGACATTTGTACGCTAATGCTTTACGAGAATTTTGCAAAATGGGAAAAGTATTATGTGATTTCCGATGAATATGTATCAATTTGGAATTGCAAAACTAACAAGCTTACTGTTATTACAAGAGAGGTTTGGGATAAAATGAATAAAGACCAAAAAGAGCGACACCTAGAAAAATAAGCAGACTAAAAGCAGCCGATAACAGCATAAAACGGCAAGTGAGGATATATTTGACAAAGCATATACTAATTTTTGGTGTGGTTTGATAGTAAAGTGCTCTGAGATCCACCAGTACGCCAAGTTCAATACCACTATAGGTTATGAACTCCTAAAAATCGTACAAAATATTTAAAATATCAAAAAAATGAATAATTTTTTAGATAAAATCATAATAAATATGTATAATTTTGTTATGAGAATGGTTATAAAAATTAGTAAATATTTTAAAAAAATAAATACATCTTAAAAATGATAAAAAGTATAAAATATATTCGAAATTTGGTCGAGCTTATACGCTTTTTGTGCTATTAAGGTGCGATTATAAACAAATTATAAAACATTGACAACAACAAAAACAACAAAATTATGAATATACCAGTAGAATATCAAGACCTTTCAGGGACAATTACCAATCAAACTTACAACTTGACACGAATTGCTTTTGCAAAACATTTAGCAATTGCAGGACAAGGTTATGCTCCAAAACCACATAAATTTATACGGACACTTTCAATGTTTTTTCATTACATCTATTACATACAAAGACAATCATTTAACAGCGATAAATTTTCGGAACCTCTTATGATACTTTCTGACCCAACTGAAAAAGGACAATTTTCAAATCTAGCAGGTAAAGCAATAGCTGACTTTCTATCCAAGAAAATAGACCAAAGCTTATTTACTGTAAACTATGAAGGTGCAATGAAATCACTGAATATAAAAGTTAAAGGAGGACGACCTGACTTACTTGCATTCAAAAAGGATTCTATGTTTGCTATTGAAGCAAAAGGGTTTTCGGGTGGAGCAGGTAATATGACACAACACATGAATCAATCTCAAACAGGTAAAATTCCAGTTAATTTTTCTGTTGCTTGTGTTTCTTACAAACTATACAAAAATGTTAAATGTAAATATCACAAAATATGTAATAACAATGTGTCTTATAACAACGGACTTTTAAGAAAACTTACTCAACAATATTATGGTGGATTTTTGGGATTTTTAAACGAAACATATTTCAACTATAGAGAAATAGAAATTCAAAGCGAAAAATTTTATGAAGTTGAGTTATCGCATGAATCTTTTAAAAAATTGTTCCCTGAAAAATTTACCTTCATATCTTTGGATCCCTTGGAAATTTTTAAGTATTACCTACCTAAATTAATTCTTCCACTTAAAATAAGAGATTATGCAAAAGATGGTATTACAAGTGAAACTGAACCATTTATTTTTGAGACGAATACAGAAAATAACTTATTATATGTAGACAATGACAGAATTGGTTTAAAAATTGAATCTACTCCGAAAAGTAAATATTTAAAATTAAAAATTTAATTAAAAATAATCAAAAAATTAATTATAATTTTGCTTAGAAAAAAAATTTTTGATGTAAATTTGCAAAAAGATATTATTTGTATATTTATGGTGATGGCGACCACCTTAAGCGGAGCCAAAACAATTAATTAAAAAAATATGTACAACGAACAGTTAGAAAAATTGATTGAAATGGCTCTTATAGATGGAGA
>JAQVGD010000280.1 GCA_028696945.1 Lutibacter sp. | reverse complement strand
ACCCCAGTAAGGACTTGTCACTGTAAAGTTACCTGTTCCATCATCAATTGGAGCACCAGTTCTTGGTTGGTGGCAATTAACACAAGTGTTACTTGTTCCTAATACGTCAGCAGTATTTTTACTGTCAATAGTAACAGAAGCATCAATTATTAATTGAACAGGATCTAGTGTTCTCATAGCATAATCATTACCGTCATTTGCAAAATCGAAAGATCTGTGTGTATTATGGCAACCAGTACATGTGATTGGGTTAGACACAGCATAACCAGCTGGGTTTACAGCTCCCGTTTCTTGAAAATCTATATAACCTTCATTGTTATGACATTGTGCACAACCAGCAGCAGTACCTCTTGCCCAAGAATTATTTGGTCCTACGGCGTGATTTGAGATGGCATACGCATCATAAATTGGATCTCTGTGAGTGTCGCTATGGCAGGCAATACATTCTTGAGAGCCAGTACCGTCAACACCATCAATGCCATCAACACCATCAATACCATCAATACCATCAATACCAGCAGTTCCAGGAATTGGATCACTTGTACATTGGATAAACATTAAACTTGATGCTAAAATCATCAAGAAACCTATTAATTTCAAATTTTTCATAATATTAGATATTTGTTTGTTTTAAACTTTGATAAAAATAATATCATTTTTAACGTTTATTTATGATTTAAGTCATCTTTTTGCAAATTTTAATATATTGGTAATCAATACAATAATCGTTATTTAGATTGTTTATTGATAATATGGCGTATTTTTAAAGCTACCTTTGTTACACGTAAGCGTAATTGTTGTTCATTAAATAAAAAAATCTACTTTTGAACAATAAAATTTTAATCCGATAATTATATTGAAGCTTGTGTAGAGAAGTTAAAATTAAATTACTTCTAATTTATTGATTATTTTTATGGCAGTAATTATGAAAGTGACAATAAATAAAAGGAGTAATATTTTAAATATTAATTGGGGCAATCAAGAAATAGTTCATTTTTTTTGTAAATTTGCTGATTAAAACCAAATTATAGACAATGGCAAGATTCGAAATAAAACTCCCTAAAATGGGTGAAAGCGTTGCGGAAGCAACCATAACTTCCTGGCTAAAAAATGTAGGTGATCGTGTGGAATTGGATGAAGCCATTGTTGAAATAGCTACCGATAAAGTAGATTCTGAAGTGCCAAGTGATGTAGAAGGAACTTTGGTGGAACTATTATACGATGTAGATGCCGTTGTGAAAGTTGGTGAAGCAATTGCCATTATTGAAACCTTTGATGAAAATATCGAAGAAAAAACTGAAACGGTTTCTCCTAAAGAAATAACAAATGAAGCAACCGCGATTGAAAAAGAAGTTGAAAATGCCATTGAATCCAAAAGTATAGGTAAAGTTTCAGAATCTGGTAAATTCTTTTCTCCTTTAGTGAGGAACATAGCCACTAAAGAAAATGTTTCTATGGAAGAATTGGAAGCTATTATTGGAACGGGGAAAGATGACAGAGTCACTAAAAATGATATTTTAGCCTATATTGAAAGCGGCAGAAGCACTTCAAAACCAGTTGATAAGAAAATTATTGCTGAAGTGCCTCAACCAAAAGTAGCACCAGTAGCACCAGTAGAAACTGTTAAAATTGCAACGCCAATATCGGTTAGCGGAGAAGATGAAATTATTGAAATGAGCCGGATGGGCAAATTGGTGGCACATCACATGGTAGCTTCTGTTCAAACTTCTGCGCATGTGCAGTCTTTTATAGAAGTTGATGTTACCAATATCGTTAAATGGAGAGAACTAAACAAAGACAAATTTTTTGTCCGTGAAGGTGAAAAAATTACTTACACACCTATTTTTATGATGGCAGTTGCCAGCACCATCAAAAAATTTCCAATGATTAATATCTCCGTCGATGGTGATAAAATTATCAAAAGAAAAGCGATTAATTTAGGTATGGCAGCTTCATTGGCCGATGGAAATTTAATTGTTCCTGTTATTAAAAATGCAGATCAGTTGAATTTGGTAGGAATGACAAAAGCCGTAAATGATTTGGCCGAAAGAGCGAGAAAAGGACAATTGAAGCCTGATGATATTCAGGGAGGAACATATACCGTAACCAATGTTGGAAGTTTTGGAAGTGTTTTCGGAACGCCCATCATTAACCAGCCACAAGTTGCTATTTTAGCATTGGGTGCTGTGCGTAAAGTACCTGCAGTTATTGAAACACCCGATGGCGATTTTATAGGAATCCGCCATAAAATGTTTATTTCCCATTCTTATGACCACCGCGTTGTTAACGGCGCTTTGGGAGGAATGTTTATAAAAGCGGTAAAAGAAAGTTTGGAAGCTTGGGATGTGAAAGCTGAATTTTAAGATAATCAACGTTAAGCAGTTTCAGGTGTGATATAAACACAAAAAAAGCAGCTAATTTTTATAGCTGCTTTTTTTATAAACTTATATAATTTGTTTATTTAATCTGGAAAATCGGTTTCGTTCGCTAATGCTTTGTATAAATCTTTCATTTGTGTTGTAGTAATGGAAAATGCACCTTTCATAGAAGAACCAAGTTGTCCGTAATGTACTTTATGTTGTACTTCATTTGCTTTTTTTCTTGTAAATTGACCAACGGTCATGCCTTCCATTAACAAAGTAGTTCCGTCAACACCGTGACAACTTACACAATTTGAATTGTAATAATTTTTACCGTTTGTGGCGTTCCCGTCTTTACCAACGTTTGAAATTGTCATTGAGCCTGTTGGGTAAGTTCCTGTGTAAGAGGCATCATATAATTCCGAAACATCCATCATTCCTTCTTTCATAAATTTTACAAGATCCCAAATTTGCGCATCTGTTAAAAGTTCTGTAAGATCTGGCATTTTGTCACCTTCTGTTATATTGCCTGTTGTTGGGTTATAAGTTGATAAATCTGTAGAAATTGATCTTCTTCCCGCAGTTTTCTTTAAG
>JAQVGD010000003.1 GCA_028696945.1 Lutibacter sp. | reverse complement strand
AACCAATAAGAATTTAAAAAAAAGCGGAGCAAAACTGCTCCGCGCTAGATAGACTTAGGCTCAATGAATTGCCAAAAGCCTTCTTTTGTTAAGGCAAAAATATAAAAAAAGAAGTTAATTAATAAATTAAATTAGGATTTAACCATAGTATCTAAAGGGAATAATTGAATTTTCTACGTTCGAACCAACTTGAAACTTCCGAAATATGGATTTGAAATTAAATAGCAACGCTCAATTAAACTAGCACCTAAATATTAAATAATTACGCAATGATTTGGTTACACAAAAAAGGATTTATTCATTGAAGTTTGCGTTGTATTTAAACAAGCTTTAAATATATATCCTTTCATAATATCCATTTAGTTTTTATCAACTAATTTGTGAAATGTTTAAGGCTGCCTTTTCGGGCAGCCTTTTTTATGCCATAAACTTTATTAAATTGGTAATGTACGCTTAACATTAACTTAACAAAAGCATTGGTTCTTTGCAACGACAAAATCTAATAAAGAATGAACCAAAAAAAACAAAGCGAAAAAGCTTTTTTGCATTCTTAATTTTAAAAGTTAATTTAAAAAATTCACTTTTTGGTGAATGTAAATCAAAGCAATTCCAAATGAAAAAACAATTACTATTTTTAAGTGCCCTCTTTTTAACCATTTCTTTATTTTCCCAAAACACTTCAGAAGAATTTAAGCCAAACGGCGAAGTCCAATTTAAAGTATTTTGGAACTATCATTACGATTTTTCTCAAAACGCCACCAAAAAAAGTGCCTTTGAGTTAAACCGCTCTTATTTTGGATATAAATATAATTTCAGCAAGGACATTTCAGCAAAAATTACTTTTGATGTTGGCAGTAATACCGGCGGAAGTGCCTATACTGCCTATCTAAAAGCTGCTCAATTGGATTGGAAAGTAGCTTCTGGAGTTAAATTAAGTATGGGATTAATTGGCATGAAACAATTTAACGACCAGGAAGATTTTTGGGGTTACCGATATATATTTAAATCATTTCAAGATGAGCACAGTTACGGACCGAGCGCGGATTTGGGTGTAAATGCTGAATTTACAATAACAAAAACTTTAAAAGCGAATTTCGTGGTTTCCAACGGTGAAGGCTATAAAAAATTACAGGATGAAGACGGAAACCAGAAAATTGGCGGAAGTTTGGTTTTTGAACCCGTAAAAGGATTGACCACAAAAATTTATATGGACAGCCAATCAGTTTCCGATTCAAAAGCAATTAGCGCTTTGGCTTTATTTGCGGGTTATGAAGCAACAGATTGGAGATTTGGTGCGGAATACAACAAATTAAATAATGGGAAAAAATATTCGAGTCCAGCTGTTGATCACGAATTGGATGGTTTTTCCTTTTATTCAACTTATGTTATCAACAAAAAATTTGAAATCTTTGGTCGCTATGATCAGCTAGATTCAAATACTTTAACTAGCGAAGCTACCGCATGGAATATGGATAATAATGGCAGCCAAATTATTGCCGGAATTCAATATGCACCTGTTAAAGGTCTTAAATTTTCATTGAATTACCAAGACTTCAGTTTTGACAATTCAACGTTAGATGCCAAATCACTGGTATTTTTAAATGCTGAATTCAAATTATAATTCATTTGATAAAAGAAAACAATAGCAATCTAATAATATTTAGTTAACCTAAACTTAACAATCAACTCAGTCCTTTGCTAAACAAATTAAAAAATGAAAAAAATGAAAAAATTAATAATGATGATATCCTTTGCTTTGGTAATTGGAGCTTGCGGAAACAAAAAGGAAAAAGGAACAGAATTAACGGGATCAATTTCTATTGATGGTTCAGGAACAGTTTTTCCTGTTTCAGAGGCTGTTGCCGAAGAATTTTTAAAAGTCGAACCTAAAGTAAAGGTTACTGTTGGTGAGTCTGGAACTGGTGGAGGTTTTAAAAAATTCGCTACTGGAGTTACCGATATTAGTGATGCTTCAAGAGAAATTAAAGATACTGAAATTGCGCTTTGTAAAGAAAATGGTATAGAATATATACAACTTACTGTTGCTCTTGATGGTATTTCTGTTGTTGTTAATAAAGAAAATACTTGGGCTAAAACAATGACTACCGAAGAGCTTAAAAAACTTTGGAAGCCAAATAGCACTGTTAATAAATGGAGTGATATTAGAGCCGATTGGCCAAATGAGGAAATACACTTATATGGTCCAAATACTTCACATGGTACCTACGATTTCTTTACTGAAGTAATCATGGGAGAATCTGGCGCAAGCAGAACTGATTATAATGCAGTATCAGATTATAACGTTGCCGTACAGGGAATTGAAAAAGACACTTACGCCTTGGGTTATTTCGGATTGTCTTATTATGAAGAAAATAAAGAGAAATTAGGTGTTGTTGGAATTGACAATGGAAATGGTGCCGTTTTGCCAAGTATAGAAACTGTATCAAGCAATGAATATGCTCCTCTATCAAGATCATTATTTATATTTGTGAATAAAAAATCAGCACAAAGACCTGAAGTTCAAAAATTTATAAATTTTTATTTAGACAATGCACCGCAATTATCGAAAGAAGTTGGCTATGTTCCTATGCCTCAAAGTGGTTATGAGGAACAAAAGGCAGCTTTTAATAAAGTGCTGGTTCAATAAATTTTAGTTAAAAATTATATTTGCCGGTAAGCATTCTTATCGGCAATTGTGTTATATGAAAGTTAAAGAAAAAATAATTGAACTCATTTTAAAACTGTGCGCCTCAATTACCATATTTACAACAATTGGCATTATTGCGGTACTGTTGTTTGAAAGTATTTCGTTTTTTAGAGATGTCTCAATTTTTGAGTTTTTAACCGATACACGATGGACACCTTTATTTAGCGAAAAACATTTTGGTATTTTAGCCTTGGTTTCAGGAACGTTTTTAACTGCAACAATAGCTATTGCAGTGGCACTTCCAATAGGATTGACCATCGCAATTTATTTAAATATGTACGCGCCTAAAGGTTTTAGAAAAACTTTAAAGCCATTTCTTGAAATTTTAGCGGCAATACCCACTGTGGTATATGGATTTTTTGCCCTGTCTATTGTAACGCCTTTTTTACAAACTATTTACCCCGATTTAGAAACGTTCAATTCCTTATCCGCAGGTATCGTAATGGGTATAATGATCATTCCATTTATATCTTCTTTAAGTGAGGACGCCTTATATGCGGTTCCAAAATCATTAAAATTAGCTGCTTTCGGAATGGGTTCAACCCGATTTCAAACGGCATTTAAGGTGATGGTACCAGCGGCTTCTTCTGGAATAATCGTATCTATTATATTAGCCATTTCAAGAGCGATTGGCGAAACTATGATTGTGGCTATTGCGGCTGGACAACAGGCTCAATTCACTTTAAATCCAACCATTCCAATTCAAACCATTACTTCTTATATTGTGCAGGTAAGTTCAGGCGATGCCCCGCAAGGCTCGCTGGAATACAAAACTATTTTTGCCGCAGGTCTCACCTTGTTTTTATTTACCTTTACCTTGAACAGTATTAGTTTTTGGATTAAGAAAAAGTACCAAGAAAAATATGAATAATTTAAAGAAAAATAGGTATAAAGATCAAGCATTTAAAGCTTTAGGTATGTTATTTACATTTTTTGGCATTTCAATTTTGGTTATTTTAATTTATAATATTCTTCGTATAGGTTTTACAAGAATTAATTGGGATTTTTTAACCAGTTTACCTTCCAGAAAACCTGAAGAAGCAGGAATCTATACTGCTATTATTGGAACATTGGATCTAATGCTTTTGACGGTTATTTTTGCAATTCCTGTGGGAGTTGGCGCTGGTATTTATCTTGAGGAATATTCAAAAAAATCAAGACTTTCTTCTTTATTGGAAATTAATATTTCAAATTTAGCGGGAGTTCCCTCCATTATTTATGGGTTATTGGGATTGGGTATTTTTGTGAGATATTTTAACTTCGGAGGAAGTATTTTATCGGGCAGCTTAACCTTGTCGCTTTTAATCTTGCCAATAATTATTGTGGCTACAAGGGAAGCCATAAAAGCAGTGCCTCCATCATTAAAAGAAGCTTCGTTTGCATTGGGTGCCTCTAAATGGCAAACCATAAGAAGCGTTGTTTTGCCTTCCTCTTTTGGCGGTATTTTAACTGGAATAATATTATCCTTGTCTAGAGCTATTGGTGAAACGGCACCATTAATTGTTGTAGGTGCTATGGCCTATGTACCTTTTGTGCCACATTCCCTTTTTGATACATTTTCAGTGTTGCCTATGCAAATTTTTAACTGGACGACAAGGCCACAGCAGGGATTTGTGGTTGCCGCTTCGGCCGCAATAATAATATTATTGCTAATTACCTTTATAATGAATGGCATAGCCGTTTATTTTAGAAATAGATGGCAAAAAAAATTACAGTAATCCAATGATTGATTTAATGACAGAAAAAACCACCGAACCTAAAATAGAAACAACAACTGCCGAAAAATACAAGTTACAAGCCAAAGACGTAAACGTTTTTTATGGCGATTTTCAGGCAATTAAAAATGTTTCCATGAATGTGAAACCAAAAAGTATCACTGCTTTTATTGGTCCATCTGGTTGCGGTAAATCCACTTTTTTGCGCTTGTTTAACAGGATGAATGATTATGTTGATGATTTCAAAATGGATGGTAAAATAAAAATTGACGATTCCAACATCTATAAAAAAAAGGTACAAGTTGAGGAACTTAGAAAGGAAGTTGGCATGGTTTTTCAGAAACCAAATCCATTTCCGAAATCAATTTTTGAAAATGTTGCCTACGGATTAAACATTCAAGGCATAAAAGATAAAGAATTAATAGCCCAACGTGTAGAAAAAGCATTGGTTCAAGCAGATTTATGGAATGAAGTTAAAGACAATTTAAACAAGTCGGCGTTAACTCTTTCGGGCGGACAACAACAGCGTTTGTGCATTGCCAGAACCTTGGCCGTTGAACCTTCAATTTTATTGATGGATGAACCTACATCAGCTCTTGACCCTATTTCAACAGCGAAAATTGAAGAATTAATTTATCATTTAAAAGAATATTACACCATTATAATTGTTACCCATAATATGCAACAGGCATCGCGAATTAGTGATTATACCGCATTTTTTTATATGGGTGAATTGATTGAATTTGACAAAACGAAAAAGATATTTACCAATCCGGAAAAGAAACAAACTGAAAATTATATTACAGGCAGGTTTGGTTAAAAAAAATAAAATTATGATAAATATTGAAGAACAAAGAGCTGCTTTAAGCCAGATAGGTGAAGAGATGTTGAGCTTATGTCACAAACAAGTTCAACTTGCCTATGAAGCATTCATCCTCTTTGACACGGATTTAGCCGAAGAAATAGTTTTAAAAGAAAATAGGGTAAATGCGCTTGATTTAAGAATAGAAAAGGACACCGACCGATTTATTGCATTGTATAATCCGGTTGCAACCGATTTGAGATTTGCATTGGCGCTGCTTAAAATTAATTATAATTTAGAACGGATTGGTGACCAATCTTATGATATCGCAAATCACACCATTGATTTGAATCAAAAGCTTATTCCTGAAATTATTGAAAAATTGCAATTTAATTTGATGTATGAAACACTAGAAAGCATGTTTAAGGATGTGACATCCGCTTATACCGACGGAAATTTAAAAGCTGCCCGAAAAGTATTTAAAAAAGATAAAGTTATCAATGAAATAAACGCAAACGCTTTCAACATTGTTGCTGAAGATGCCGTTAAAAACCCTGAGATAATTAGACAATATTTAATGGCTTTGGTGGTGATGAAAAAATTTGAAAAAGTTGGCGATCTGCTAAAAAATATCTCTGAAAGCATTATTTTTTATATTGATGCAGAAATTTTAAAACACAAAAAGAAAAAATAAATTTTACATTATTGATAAAAAAAGAGTTCTGTTTAGTGCCTTTTCTCTGTTGAAGAATAATGTTAGGAAAGCACAATATTTCTGTTAAAAATTTTAAACAAAGAATAAATATGGATAACATTTACCTAATAATGATTATTGCCTTAGGAATATTGGCAATTGTTGATTTGGTTGTGGGAGTAAGCAATGATGCCGTAAATTTTTTAAATTCTGCGGTTGGTTCTAAAGCTATTTCAATGCGCTCAATAATGATTGTTGCGAGTATTGGGATTGCCCTTGGGGCAATTTTTTCGAATGGGATGATGGAGGTCGCCAGAAAAGGAATATTTAATCCGGAAATGTTTATGTTTAGTGATATCATGGTCATTTTTATGGCCGTTATGATTACTGATATTTTATTGCTCGACTTTTTTAACACCATAGGAATGCCCACATCAACAACAGTTTCCATTGTATTTGAATTGTTGGGGGCTGCTGTGGCAATTGCATTAATTAAAATTATCGCTGATGGCGGTACATTTTTAGAGGTGACTAATTATATAAATACCTCAAAAGCAACTCAAATTATTTTTGGAATCTTGCTCTCCGTAATTATTTCTTTTTCAGTTGGTGCCATAGTGCAATTTATCTCACGTTTATTGTTGTCATTTAAGTATCAGAAAAAGGCAAATTGGGTTGGGGCATTATTTGGGGGTATCGCATTAACATCAATGATGTATTTTATTCTTTTAAAAGGTATTGGCGGAACCAACTTTGCAAAAGAAAATTTTGAGATCATTGAGGGCAAAACAATTAAAGATTTTCTAGAATTTTATGCCTTACAAATTATCACATTTAACTTGGTTTTTTGGGCCGTTTTATCCTACATTCTCATAGCATATTTAAAAGTAAATATTTATAAAATCATTATTATTGTAGGAACTTTTGCATTGGCCTTGGCTTTTGCTGGCAATGATTTGGTAAACTTTATTGGAGTGCCTATCGCCGCTTGGCAATCATATCAAGTTTGGGTTGTTTCAGGAGTTCCTGCGACAGAACTTACTATGGGTTTTTTGAGTGACAAGGTAGCAACGCCAAACTTATTGCTTTTTATTTCAGGTATTGTAATGGTGTTAACATTGTGGTTTTCCAAAAAAGCAAAATACGTAGCGCAAACTGAAATTAACTTATCAAGAGAAGGCTCTTCAAAAGAAAGATTTGAACCAACTTCCTTATCAAGAGTATTGGTAAGATATACAAAACTATTCTCCAATTACTTTTTGGCCTTAACACCAAAATCTATTCAAAATAAAATTGATATTCAATTTGAAAAGCCCACAGTTCAATTAGATTACAGTAAATCACAGGACTTTCCAGCTTTCGATTTGGTAAGGGCATCCGTAAACTTAATAGTTGCCGGTATTTTAATATCTGTTGCAACTTCCTATAAACTTCCTTTATCCACAACTTATGTGACATTTATGGTGGCTATGGGTTCTTCATTAGCCGACAGGGCTTGGGGAAGTGAAAGTGCCGTTTATAGAGTTGCAGGTGTTATAAATGTAATTGGCGGATGGTTTTTTACCGCAATAATCGCATTTGTTGCTGCAGCTACGGTCGCTTTTTTAATTCATATAGGAGGTTCAATTATGATTGGTCTATTATTATTTCTATCAATCGTATTAATAACGAGAAACTCCCTGAATTACATCAAGAAAGCAAAAGAAATTAAGGCAGAAGATAGTTTAAATAATGCTGAAAGTGATTCTATTCAAGGTGTTGTTGAAGAAACCGCCGGCAATATTTCCAAAGTGTTAAAAAGAGTAAATAAAATACAGGAAAACACGATAACCGGTTTAATTAATGAGGATTTACCCAAACTTAAAAAAGCCAAGAATGCTGTCGGAAAATTAGAGGTAGAGATTGAAGATTTGAAAAATAATATCTTCTATTTTATTAAAAATTTGCATGAGTCATCAGTGAGTGCAAGTTCTTTTTATATTGATGTTATAAAAATATTGCAAGATATTGCGCAATCAATCGGTTTTGTTTCAATAATTAGTTATAAGCATATTCACAACAATCATAAGGGATTAAAAGTAAATCAAGCAAATGAGTTAAAAGAAATTGAACTAAAACTGAATGAAATGTTTTTAAAAACACAGGCTGTTTTTGATTCACACACTTTTAACCAAATTCCATATTTAGTCGCAGAATTGGAAACCTTGTTAACAGAAGTTACCATTTATACGCAAAAACAAGTTGAGCGAACCAGAACAACAGAGTCCAGTCCTAAAAACACAACACTTTATTTTAGTATCTTATTAGAAATTGAGGACTTGCTAAAGGCAAAAATCAAATTATTAGAATTATTCACCAAAATATAGCCATTAAAAAGTCAACTTCAATTTAAAATAAAAGGAATTTGACCAAATTAACCAAATCCCATTTTACTAAAACTATGTTCAGTGATTCTTTTAGAAAAAAGCCTTTTAATTTAGTGTAGAAAAAAATAACTTGCTACTTTTACCCAATTATAAAAAACACCCAATAATATATGGATGATTTATATTTATTAATGATTGTTGCTTTAGCAATATTGGCCATTGCTGATTTAGTTGTTGGCGTAAGTAATGATGCTGTAAATTTTTTAAATTCTGCAATAGGTTCAAAAGCTGTATCATTTAAAACAATTATGATTGTTTCTGGTATTGGTATTGCCTGTGGAGCTGTGTTTTCAAGTGGAATGATGGAGGTTGCCCGTAAAGGAATCTTTAACCCTGGAATGTTTATGTTTAGTGATATCATGATCATTTTTATGGCAGTAATGATTACCGATATCCTATTGCTTGATTTTTTCAATTCAATAGGAATGCCAACCTCTACAACAGTTTCAATTGTTTTTGAATTGTTAGGTGCTGCAGTTGCAGTTGCATTAATTAAAATAGGTGCCGAAGGTGGTAATTTTGCTAATGTTACAAATTATATTAATACTACAAAAGCCACCCAAATTATTTTTGGAATTCTACTGTCGGTATTGATTGCATTTTCTATTGGTGCTATTGTTCAATATCTTTCACGGTTATTACTGTCATTCAATTATGAAAAAAAATCGGCGTGGTATGGTGCCATCTTTGGTGGGATAGCATTATCATCAATTACGTATTTTATCCTTATGAAAGGTATTGGAGGAACAAATTATGCAACGGAGAGTTTTGATATTATTGGCCATATAACCATTAAAGATTTCTTGGAAAAGTTTGTGTACCAAATAATAGCGATAAATTTGATTTTTTGGTCGGGTATTTCCTATGTTTTAACAAACTTCTTTAAAATTAATATTTATAAAATTATAATTATTGTGGGTACTTTTGCATTGGCATTGGCATTTGCAGGCAATGATTTGGTGAACTTTATTGGTGTTCCAATTGCAGGCTGGCAATCGTACAATGCCTGGGTTGGTTCTGGAGTTCCTGCTACAGAGTTTGCAATGGGAGTTTTAGGTGAAAAAGTTGCTACGCCAACTTTATTGCTATTCATCGCTGGAATGATCATGGTATTAACTTTATGGTTTTCATCAAAAGCCAAAGCCGTAGTAAAAACATCAATAGATTTATCCAGCCAGGGAGATACCAAAGAACGTTTCGAACCAAACTATACATCAAGAATATTGGTAAGAGGTTCAATATTGTTTTCAAAATATCTTTCAATTTTAATTCCAAACTCAATTCAAGTTAAAATTGACAAACAATTTGAAAAGCCTGTAATTGACTTGGTGCAGGGTAAAAAACTTGAATTGCCCTCTTTTGATTTGGTTCGTGCCGCAGTTAATTTAATGGTTTCTGGGGTATTAATTTCTATTGCTACTTCCTACAAATTACCATTATCAACTACTTATGTAACATTTATGGTTGCAATGGGTTCTTCATTGGCAGACAGGGCTTGGGGAAGTGAAAGTGCGGTTTATAGAGTTGCTGGTGTTTTAAATGTAATTGGAGGTTGGTTTTTTACCGCTTTTATGGCTTTTATTGCATCAGGAGTAGTTGCATACTTAATCTTTTTAGGAGGATCCACTATGATTGCAATTCTATTGCTGATTGCAGTTGTAATATTAGTAAGAAACTCAATAAATCATATTAAGAAATCAAAAGAAACAAAAGCTGAAGACAGTTTAAACAGAACAGAAAGCAAATCGGTAAAAGGCGTAATTGAAGAAAGTGCCGATAATATTTCCAAAGTGTTAAAGAGGGTAAGTAAAATAAACGAAAACACCATTAATGGTTTAATAAATCAAGATTTGCCAACACTTAAAAAAGCGAAGAATACGATTGGTAAATTAGAAGCTGAAATTGAGGATTTACAAAATAATATTTTCTATTTTATTAAAAATTTGGATGAAACTTCTGTTAGTGCAAGTACTTTTTATATTAATGTAATTGGAGATTTGCAAGACATCGCACAATCGGTTGGTTTCATTTCAAAAGTAAGTCATAAACACATCCATAACAATCATAAAGGCCTTAAAGAAAATCAAGCAAAGGAATTAAAAGAAATAGATGAAAAGCTGACTGTTCTATTTGGGAAAATAAGAACTATTTTCGATTCTCGCTCTTTTAATAAAATTGCCTCATTGATTGAAGAGAAACAAGAATTATTGACGATTGTTTCTGCATACGCCAAAAAACAGGTTGAGCGTACAAGAACAACAGAATCCAGTCCTAAAAACACAACGCTATACTTTAGTATTTTGTTAGAAACTGAAGACTTGATAAAGGCTACCATGAATTTGTTAGAACTTTACGCTACGAGGAAAAAATAAATAGTTGGATCTAAAAAAGTTCCTTTTAAGGGTTAACTATTTAGGTTTGAAAATAATTTAAAAACTGGTATAATAATGTTGGATAATGTTGTGAAATAAAACCAAGTATAAATAATAAGACCATTATTATTAAAACTGTAATTACACCATCTTTTCTGCCTATTTCTAAAGTTGATATTTTTGGATTTGCTGAGTTATAATAAACGTTTACCGACATCCCTTCTGGGTATCTTTCAATTAATTTCCAAGATTTTTTTTCTCTTAAATTTTTAAAAGAATTCGCAAAAAAAGGTTTTTTACCTTGGTATGTTATTCCACTTATTTGATATTCATATAAAAAAAGTAGATGACCTGACGTTGAAAAATCTAAACCTTTAACAACAATCCCTTCTACTTTTGGCCAATTCAATGATTGGTTTGCCAACCACCATTTTTTGGCAGCTATAATTATAAAGGGAATAGCTACTAATTGTGCTATAATACCAGCAATTTGAGATTGGTTCAGTGATGAAAAGGATTCCATAATTATTAATGTTTCGTTTTAGGTTAAAACCATTAGAAAATGGGGTATCATTGAAAGTTATCTAATAAATTTCTGATTCCATTCCAATTATTCTTTTAGATTAAAGTTTTAATCCTTTTAAATTATATAACAACTTATTTACCGCTTAATATTGTTTACTGTATTTAACTAATACTTGCGTTTTCAAAACTGTTATCCTTAAATTTTTCCAATAATAAGTTTGGAAACTTCAATAGCCTTTTCTTTATTTTCAATGTCGTTGTTAGATACTTTAACATGTACGTGAAATAGATACTTATTTGAAAGAAACGTTAATTGAGACATCCTCGAATCCCAAACTGCCTTAGACCCTAGATTAGAAATATCTTGTGGTTGTTTATAAACTGTTGTGGATCTATTGAACATATCTTCATTTGCATTTTTTACCATGACAATTAAAACTTCACTAGGCATATTTGCTTTAATTACTTGACCTCCAATAGAACTGGACATAGTAACCTTGCCATCCTCCCATTTAAAAATGCAAGTAGGGTAAGTATATACCACATCTTTCATCTCAATTGGGTGTTCTGCTGTTGCAAACATACTTTTAACTTCATCTATTGAAACAAGTTCACAAGGAGAATTAATAGTGGAGGATTTTTCTGACTTTTCATTTTTATTCTCTATCTTATTTTGAGGTGCATTCGTTTTGTTTTCTTTGCTATTGCATGCCAATACAATTGTGAAGAATAGGACAATTAGTAAATTAATTTTTATCGTTTTCATTTTAAGTCTTTTTAAAATTTTTAATATTGAGGCGATTTTCTAAAGAAATAGGTGGCGTCCTGAGGAATAGAAGGCACAATAGTGTGCACGTGCTTTTTATACCTTGTCCTATCTTCTTCAGGAGTATTTGGAAATTCATACGTGCCAATAACTTCGGTTTTTACCAAATTCCATCCTGGTTTAAAACTAAGATTGTAAGTAACATTGGTTTCAACAATTAATGGTCTACCAGTATTACTTAAATCTCCTTTAAAATTTTCATTTGCCCTTAACGCACATGCTTCTTCCACATAAACCCATGACAACAAATATCCTTCATCTCCAAAATATAAATCTCCAGGTGTTAATAAATTTAGGGTTACTTTTGCAGAGTTCCCGATGGTTAAAATTCCAATTTGTTGCTCATTTTGATACACCAATAAATAAGAGTTAAGCTTAAAACCTGATTTTTCATCTTTACAGCCTGAAAAGGTAAATAAAATTTGTGCGGCAATATAACACAAGGCAAGCTGCTGAATAAATTCACGTTGATTGGTAGCTCCTGATTTAAAGTTCCTCATGATTTCTTTACTTATTCGGTTTAAATACTAAGAGTTCAACAAAAACTTTACGATTTTTAAAAGTGAATTTTATATGGTTTTTAAATTTTCCTCTGAAAATCTTTTAGAGTCTTTTTTAATTAAAGTTCAATATTTTTGGGTATTTTTTTAATCACGGAAATCATAAACATTGAAATTTTCTAACACTATTTTTCCCTCTAAAGGGAAGAAATCTGTTTTAGAATCGCCAATTGGCAAACCTGTTCCAGAAAACGTAACAACAAGCTTGTTTTCAGAAAGCTCACTTAAAGTCACAGTCCCTTCATATAACACTTTGGAGTCGCGTTTATTTGGCGGATTACTAGGAATAAAAACCTCCAATCTACTTTGTGTTTCTACCTTAAAACCCTCTTCTCCTTGAAGTGCGTAAGTTTGTTGAGAAATGGTTATTGGGATTTTTTTTAAAAGTTTTGGAGAATACATATTGACCAAAACAGATTGATCGTTCTTAGAATTAATTCGAAACTGAATCCCATTATCAAGATAGGTAACATCGGTAGTCATATTGGGATCAAAGTCGGTAAACTCGACAGTTTCTCCATCAAATTGAACCTTAACGATTCCTGTTGGGACTTTCCTTTGGTCTGACTTGTTATTGCTCTTTGATGAAGTTGATACCTCATTGTTATCATCATCTTTGTTTGAAGAATTTTGTGCCTCATTTTTACAGTTAATCAATGCAAAAGTCATAACAATTAAAACTATTAAGTTTTTAAATTTATAGGTATTTGTTCTCATTTTCTATGGTGTTTAAGTTTTAAAATGGGTCTAGAATTTGTAAATTAGCCTGTTTTAGATAAGTCCAAAGTACGTCTGGTTTTTCATGGGTTTGTACCTTTAGTTGAAAACGATTGTTATAAATTGTAGAAATATCATAAGTATTGTACTTGTGTTCAAGCATGGCGAACGTTTTAAAACCATCACGTTCCATTCTAACAAATTCTCTCCCTTCTGGCGCTATATCGTTTGATTGATAACTATATTCAAAATTTCTTAGCGCAGCAGCTCCTTTAACTTTTCCATCTGTTACAAAATAGGTCATCCCATTTGCGTAATCCTTTCCTTTTATATAAGATCCTGTTCCAATACCTCTTTTTTCATCTACAGCAACGTTAATGAGGTTATAATCACCTATAGTTTTTGGGAAAAAACTTTCAAATTGTGCTTTAGTAACCATTTTTAGAGGTTTCTCTGCCTTAGAAACGTCTTTTTCTTTTTTTTCAGACTGTTTTGCTTTTTCTAATACAGATTTTAAACTATCCACTTCTTTTTTTTGATCTTGACAAGAAGTAATTAGTACAAACACCATTACTATTTTTAAATATGTTTTCATTTTAATTTTTCTTTTATAATTAATTTAGCTAATTCAATAGTTTTTTCTTTGTTTATAGCATCATCATTCGAAACTTCTACTTTGCCTCTAAAAGAAACATTTTTGTAATAAACTTCTATAGAATTATTTTTTGAATTCCAATAAGCTGCTTCCCCGATACCTTCTATTTTAGAAACTTCTGGATGTGTTTCAGAATCAACAAACTCTAAAAATGACTCTGTATCAGCTTCAAAATCAACAAAACTTATTTGTACAAAATCAGGTCGCGGATAGGCAACTCTTTTTCTGTTTGATACTGATTTTTCTTTAACAAACTCTCTTCCGTTTTCCCAAGAATATTTGAGTATTTCCCCCATCATCCCTTTCATTGGGTTTGATTTTCTTGCTTTTGAAGGCTCAAATCTGGTAATTTTTGAAGCAATTTCTATGGTTAATAATTCTTCATAGTCACCACTAAACACCACATTGTTTTTAGTATTTTGAGATATAACATTGGATTTATTCGTTTGTTCTTTGTCTTTACAAGAAAAAAGCAATAAACAGATAGCCAAAAACAGTATCTTTTTTATGATTATCTGTTTCATTTATTGGTAAATCACCTTTACCCACTTCACATCATTTGGAATCTCGGTTACGTTACTTATTTCCGTTTTAGAGGCGTAAGTTTTATTATTTACATCAGTAAAAATTTCTGTAATATTATATTTAATGATGTTCCATCCCTTTTGAAGTTTTAGATTTATATTAGTGACATTCATATAGTTTTCTTCATTATTTCCTGTATAAGTGGGTATTACACAAACTCCAATAGCAGAAACCTCGCCTTCAACAAAAAACCACTGTAAATAGCTTCCTTTTACAATAATATTGTCTCCATAATAAAAGAGCCAATTAGCAATTTCAGGATCACTTACGGCATATAAAATACTTGAAACTTTATTTTTATCGGTTATAAAAAGATCTGGAATTCTCATTATAATAGCTTCTCCATTTTTATAGATTATTTCATTTTTTTTGTTTGAACCAGTATAAGTCACTTTTTCTGTACCATCATCAAGGTATTCTATGTTTTCATTATTAAAATCACATATAAAAGTTGAAGCCATCGTATTTAAACTGATTTTCCCATTACTAAGTGCTTTTTCTTCAACTTCTTTTGCTTTTTTTAACATCATTTCCAAATAATCTTCTTTAAGTGGAATCGTAAACTCCCCTTCATTATCTATAGTTCCATAAGAAATCCGATCCCTTGTTATTAAATCATAAGACATTATTAATCCTTCATTATTTGTGTAATTTTCAAGGGTTCCAATAATGGAGTTTTGTGCATAGCTACCTATATTAAATAACATGCCTATTACAAATACTGCGATACTGTATTTTAGTGATTTCATAGAATTTAGTTTAATTGTATTGATCTAATTTTTTTAAATTTTCAAAGTCGATATAAGACCACAAGATATCCGCATCATCTATCCCTTGAAGGGAGATTTTAAACCTGTTATTATAAACGAAACCAATATTATTGCGTTTAATTTTTAATTTACAGTAAAACTGAAAGTTGCAGGACTTATACTCCCTTTTACTTTTTGCCCTTCTGATGGGACAAATTGGAATATGATTTCATAGCTGCCATTTTTAAAAGGAATTCCGGTTGGAAGACCATGGGCAGTAAGTTTTTGTAAAGTAGGAATGGCATCAAATGCTTCAATGGGTACAAACAGGTCTCCCGGTAGCCAAGGCCAGCCTTTACGTGATGTTTCTGAAATAATTTTACCATTGTGTTTTACCGTTGTTTTCATATCAAAAAGAATGATACCGTCAGATTCAACATTGGTTGACTTGAAATTAAAATTGATGCTGTAAACACCATCTTTAAATGCTTTAAATAATTCTACAGGTGTTTTTTGTTTTATGGTGCTGCTTTTTGTTAATCCTTTAATAGAAAGTTTGCCTTCAAATGATTGGGAAAAGGAAAAGGAAGACATTAACACAAATACAATAATTGTTAATTTAATTTTAGTTGTTTTCATAGTAATAATTTTTATGCGTTTTTTAAAGATTCTTAAACCATTCCATATATTTTTCACCTAAAAATGGAACTGCGCTTTCTTTTCCATTAATTGCATTCATAAGACCAACAACCCACATATAAAGCAAGACAAAAATGCCCAAAATGTTGATTATCCAACCTAATATAGGTACCATGCCAATAACTCCTAAAGCGAGACCTGTTAGTGCTAAACCTAATGACTGTTTAATATGATAAGAGGCAAAGGGTTCTTTCTTATCATTATTCATAACAAAAGCGATGATAAGACCTATAATTGTGATATAAGCAATTATAGCTGTGTTTTTACCTTCAATACTCTGACTTAATTGTTTTTCTGTTGTTTCCATTGTTTAATGTTTTTTTAGTTCATTGTTTTATAATCTGATTTATTGATGCTTTTTTGCACTTCCGATAAGCCAACGCACTCCATAGTTGCATTCATTTTGCCTTTTTTCTTATCAATCATTTTCATTTCAAGCATTAATGATTGCTCATTTTCTTTAAAATAATTTTTTAAACCATCAGGAATATTGGATTTTTTATTTTTATAAATATCATTAAAACTAACTGGCGCATCAGTGGTAAAATACATGGTTATTTCATACTCCTCGTTGGTTGCTTTAACTCCCTTACAGTTATATCCCATAATTGTTTTATTAGGAAGCATTTCATAACTATAACTTGCCGACTTGTCGGTTGCTTCCTCTAAATCTATATCATCTGGCATTCCGTTTACCATCATCATAGAATTTTTATCAGATTGCATATACATAATGGTTACTTTTAAATCGTTGTCCATTACCATAAACATGTTACTCATTACTTTTTTGTCTTCCATAGTTGGCATGTCAAATCCGAAATATGGCTGGCCTGGTTGAAGAAAATAATCAAAAGTAATATTACCATCTTTTGTGGTCATTTTCATAGAATATTTCCAGCTAAAAGTATAGGAATCTGGAATTACTGATGGATCTACTTTTGAATTTCCTTTACCCATAAAGTTTACATCAAAAGCTCTATCTAACGAGTTTGAAGTCTTTTCTGCAGCTTTATCTGAAGTTTTTTCAACAATTGTATTTTCTACTTTTTGTTCAACTCGTTGCTTTAATCTTTTCAAAAATTGGGCTTCGATATTATGATTTATAAAAAATAGAAAAACGACACAGGCAATAAATTTAGTTTTCATAATAATATTTTTGTATTAATATTAAGAAGACTAAATTAGTGGGAATGCTATATATATGATAGCAGAGATGTAACTATGTATGCAAGAAATGTAACAAATGTAACAATGTGTGATAAAACTTAGTTTGAACTGTATTCAGAAGGTGTTTCGCCATATATTTCTTTAAAACATTTAATAAAATAAGAAACTGTATTAAATCCTGAGGTATATGCAACTTCGGAAATTGTTGCATCGGAAGCTTTTAAAAGTTGCATGGCAATTTTAAGTCGTTGGGAACGAATAAATGCAGTAGTGGAAAGACCTGTTATCGCAATTAATTTTCTGTGTAATTGCATTCTGCTCATCCCTATGGTTTTGCTAAAACTTTCTGCATTAAATGATGGATCCGTTAGGTGTGTTTTAAATAACGTTTCAACACGATTTAAAAACTTCTCATCAGTAGAAGTAATAGCGATATCTTTAGGTAATTGGATTAAATCTTGTTGGTATCGATGTCTTAGCCTTTTTCTTAACTCAATTAATTTTTCGACACGAACAACTAATTTTTTAGCACTAAATGGTTTTGTAATGTAGTCGTCTGCGCCTGTATTAAGCCCAACTATTTCATTTTCTTCACCAGTTTTTGCAGTTAAAAGTATGATTGGAATATGGGAAGTTTTTTCGTCTTCCTTTAAGATATTGCATAATTCAAAACCGTTTTTCAAAGGCATCATTACATCCGAAATTATAATATCCGGTATTGTTTTAAAAGCTTTTTCAATTCCTTCTTGGCCATTTTTGGATTCAAAAATTTTATAATCATTTTTAAAAATGGATTTTATAAAATATCTAATGTCCGCATCGTCTTCAACAATTAGCATCAATGGCAAATCACCTTTTAAATTTGGCTTGCTTTGCGTTAGATTGATGCTTTCATCAGTATAATCATCGTTCAAAATCGGTTCAACATTATAAATTTCTGATGTGTCAAAATATTCTTTTTCATAAGGAAACATCACAATAAACTGAATATCATCTTTATTAATAGTTTGTACCGAAATACTGCCATGGTATATGTCCGTTAATTCTTTAACCAAAGCAAGTCCTATCCCGACTCCTTCGGAGGTTTTATTCGCTTGATAAAATCGCTTAAATAATTTAGACAAATCATCATTGGTAAGGTTATTATAATTATTAATTACCTTAATAATTACTTGACTTTCCACAATGCTGACATCTATATGAATTCTTCCATTTTTAGGTGTATATTTTATTGCATTTGTCAATAAGTTAGTTACAATTTTTTCAACAATATCTTTATCAAACCATGCCGATGTTAAAGGTTTAATTTTATAGGAAAAGTTAATGTTTTTATCTAGTGCTTTATGTTTAAATGCTGAAACCAATTCTTTTAAAAAATGACTTAAGTTACCTTTTGAAACGTTTAATTTTAATTTTTTAGATTCTAATTTAGATAAATCCAATAATTGATCAACGAGATTTAACAGCCGTTTTGAATTTCTTAAAATGAGATTGAATTCTTCTTTGTCGGATTTAGAAATTTCAGGTTTAGAAAGTTGTCTTTCTATTGGACCTGAAATCAAAGTTAAAGGTGTTCTAAATTCATGCGAAATATTTGCGAAGAAGATTGATTTTGTTTTATCAAGTTCTTTTATGCCTTTTAATTTGGTGTTTGTTAATTGCTGTTTTAGTCGTAGAGCATAGTACAAGTAAAAAAGCGAACTAAAAAAAATTACCAAAATAAGATATGCCCACCAAGTTTTATACCAAGGAGGTGTTACTTCAATACTGAAAGCTGAAATGGGAGTATCGGTATTTGATTGGTATGCCGCCTTAACCAAAAATTGATAATTACCCTGTTCGAGGTTGGTAAAGCTAGCGGTATTATTTTCTGATTTTCGCCAAGTACTTGAAGCTGTATTTAACTTATAGTAATAATTTATTTTTTCAGGAAAACGATAATCAGGTAATGAAAAATGGATGGTAAAATCTGTTTGATTCTGTTTTAAAACAACTTTTTGATTTTTTAATAAAGAATTAAGAAGATTCTCCTCACTTTCTCCGTAAACTTTCAGATCTGTAATTATCGGACCTTTGTCTATTGTTGGAAGCGTAAAATAATCTGGATTTATTATTTGCACGCCCTGATCTGTGCCAAAATAAAGTTTATTATTAAAAAATGCACTTGAGGTAAAAAGACAGGCATCGGAAATCAAACCATCATTCTGATTGAAATTTAAGAGTTCTTTTTTGTTTGGATTATAAACATATATACCATTTCGGATTGTGCTTATCCAAAGGAAACCATTGTTATCGGTTTCAATTGCCATTGTTTTTTTATCAAATAACTCACCATCTATTTCTAATCCTTCAAAAGCATTTGTTTTCCTGTTGTATTTATTGATTCCGTAATCCGATCCCAACCAAATATTACCCATTTTATCTTCATGCAATTCGTACAAAACGTTTGAATTTAAACTGCTTTTATCACCAGTTTTATGCAAATACTGTTTGTATTTAAATTTCATTTTGTTGGAACTTACCTCAGCAATATCAGGTGTTTTATAAACGCCATTACCAGCGGTTATTACCCATAAATTATCGTTTTTATCAATATGTATTTGTATGGCTTTTAATTCATCTATTTCATTATTTGATCCTAGTTTAAAATTTTTAATAATTTTACCTTTCTTATTTAATAAATGAATTCCCTCCCAAGAACTAATCCATAAATACCCATTTTTATCTTCTACAATACCAAATATTTTCAATAATTTATGATTGTTTTCGACCAAAGGAAAGGAAGTAATCTTAAATTTATTATCAATAAAATAAACAATGCCAAAGGTATCTCCTACCCATATTCCACTCGCTGATTTATAGATAGATGTAATATTTCTTGTATTAAGAATTGTTTTATAAGTTTTGTTGGCTTGGGAGTAAATATGCAATCCATTTGCTCCTGCTAAATATATTGTATGATTATCAACTACTATTCTTCGGGCATTTAATGGAATATGCTCTGTAAAAATTTTACCCGCTATGTTTTCCTTTAATAGTCCTTTATTATTTGCAATCCATAACACACCTTGAGCATCTAGAAACAATACGTTAATTTCTGAAATATTTAAATCGGGATTATTAACCCTTAATTCTAATATTTGCCCACTGTTTATATCAAATTTATAAAGTTTATTTTCAGCAACTAAAACACAAATATCATTGTGTATATTAGACATATACTTTATGTGATTAGGTGTTTTAATGGGTAATGGATTGTTTTTAAAATTATAAGAATATAATTTACCTTCTGACCTGAAAATCAGATTGTTTTTAGAAGTTATTGATAGTCTCTCAATCGGGAAATTTTCCAGTAAAGGATTTAACTTATTTTCGGATTCATCATATTCGTACATTGTTTTATTGAAAACAACAATTTCTTTTCCATCGTTAGTTTCTGATACAATTGCACCTAAATATCCATCACTTATTTTAACGAAATCGATATTATTTTTAGCTTTTCTAAATAATCCATTATCGGTTTCTGCCCAAATTACACCTAATGATGTAATAAACAAACTATAAACAGATAGTCCTTTAAAATTGGTCTCATTTTTAGAATTTAAGCTAAATTTATGAAATATTTCTTTTTGAGCATTGAATTTTACCAATCCCGCACCTTGTGTTCCTATCCAAAATGTACCATCTATGTCTTGCGCAATATCGCGAACCCAATTGGCGGGGAGCGATTCTTTTTTTAATGGATTATACCGATAAGAAATAAAGTTATTCCCGTCATATCTATACAAACCATCTTGGGTTCCTAGCCAAATAAAGCCCTCATTATCTTGTATTATAGACGAAACCCATTGATTGGAAAGCTCTTTCCCAATATAATTGAGTTTAATGGAATTAAACGCTAATTCTTGTAAATTCTGTCCAAATAGCGATAAAGCAAACAGCAATAAAAAAATAAAGAATTTATATTTCATTTTTGACCAATTTTTTATAAAAATTTCTAAGAGTAAATTCCGTAAAATAATGGCGAATTAAACTTTTCTCTTTTTACTACTATAATGAACTATTTATTTTCGTTTTTCTATATTCCTTCATCTAATTAATATCTTAGACAGCAGACAACACACTATTTTGCGATAATCCTCCTTTTGTAGATAATTGCCAGAATGAAATTATAGATTGACTAAACGATTTAAATAAACACAACATTATAGTAATAAAAATTACTTTTTTTATCCTGGTAATCGCTTGTTTATTAATCTTTTTCATTTTCTACATAGTAATAGTACTTACTAATGTAGAAAAATAATTTAGACTTTGGCTTGATAAATAATTTATTTGTGATTTTTAGCAACTTTTTCAAGTTCCATATACCAATCCTCTCCAAATTTTCTGATTAAGGCATCCTTCACAAATTTGTAAACTGGAACCTGTAATGCTGCGCCCAAAGCACAGGCATCATCACAAATTGGCCATTTATGGTAATTTACTGCAGAAAATTCGCTGTATTCTGTAATTCGGATTGGGTATAAATGACAGGAAATGGGTTTTTTCCAATCTATTGCGCCTTGATTGTAAGCTTCTTCAATACCGCATTTAACGATATTATTTGCATCATATATAGCATACGCACAATCTTTTCCATCTATTAAAGTCGTTTCATATTCCCCTTCATTCATGGTAAAAAGACCTTGGTCTTCAATGGCTTGAATTCCTTCTGGTCTTAGAAAAGGTTTTACTTTCGGATAAATATCCATCAGTATAATTAATTCATCTTCATCTAACGGAGCTCCAGCTTCTCCATCAACACAACATTTGCCTTTACAAGCCGATAAATTACAGACAAAATCTTTTTCTATAATCTCTTCTGAAACGATTGTTTTTCCTAATTGAAACATCTGGCAAAAATAACTATTTTTTACATTACTTTTGTTATAAATAGATTTTAGTGTTAAGTTTTGAGAATTTAAAAAAACAACTATTCCATTAACAACCTATTAGTAAATGAATATGTGTATATAATATCCAAAAGAAATAGGATAGTTTAATATATCAATTTTTGATTGATTACTTTCGCCAATCGTTTAAAAAGGGCACATGATAGAAATAAATTTTAAGGAAATAGTTACTGCAACCATGGTTTTATTTGCAGTAATAGACATTGTAGGAAGTATTCCGATAATTATTAATCTACGCATAAAATTTGGGCATATTCATTCAGAAAAGGCATCTATTGTTGCATGTTTTATCATGGTTACTTTTTTGTTTTTGGGAACAAGTATTTTAAGTCTAATTGGAATTGATGTCAATTCTTTTGCTGTTGCTGGCTCCTTTATTTTGTTTTTTTTGGCACTGGAAATGATTCTGGGAATTTCTCTATATAAGGAAGAAGAAACAAATGCAGAAACGGCTTCTGTATTTCCGCTGGCTTTTCCATTATTGGCGGGACCTGGAAGTTTAACAACTTTGCTTTCATTAAGGGCTGAATTTTCAACCATAAATATTGTAATTGCCATTATTATCAATACAATTTTCTTATACATTGTACTTAAAACTTCAGCAAAAATTGAAAAATTTATCGGAAAAAACGGTATAAATATAATTAGAAAAGTATTTGGGGTAGTTCTTTTGGCGATAGCCGTAAAATTATTTACTTCAAATATACAGGGATTATTTCATAATTAAATTATTAAATATGGATACTTTTGATGTGTTAATAATAGGTGGAAGTGCATCTGGCTTGTCTTGCGCCCTAGTTTTAGGTTCGGCAGTTGACAAACCTTTTGCAAAAAATAAAAAAATTGGGATTGTTGCTCACCAAAAAAGTTCGGCACTAAACGATGCTTTGCTCAACAATGTGTTGGGATTTAAAAAAGGAACCTTAGGCAATCAAATATTGGAAAATGGCTTAAACCAACTTTCTGAATTATTTCCTCATGTGATTCAGATTGAAAAAGAAAAAGTGGTTAAAATTGAAGGCGAATTTCCAAATTTTAAGGTATATACCAATAAAAATTCCTACAATTCAAAAATTGTTGTCGTGGCTGTTGGTGCTTCTAATCTTTTTAATATTGAAGGCCTTATGCAATTTGTAATTCCACATCACAGTTTACCCCCAAAAAAGGAACGTATAATGTTAAAAAACAACAACCATTTAGTCGCCGATGGCATATACGTTGCCGGCATTTTAGCGGGATGGAGAAGTCAGTTCGCAATTGCCGCAGGAAGTGGTGCCCAAGTTGCAACTGATATATTAACCTTATGGAATGATGGATATCACAGTATGGTTCATCATAGTATTGTTAAATAAAATACAATAATAAATTTATTTGGTGCTTCTAAATTTTGGATTTACTCCACCGTAACGGATTTTGCTAAATTTCTTGGTTGATCTACATTACAGCCACGCATTACCGCGATATAATAAGAGAGCAGTTGCAATGGTATTGTTGTTAAAAGCGGCGTAAAGGCTTCTTCGGTTTCTGGAATTTCAATTACATGGTCTGCCATTTCTTTTACTATGGTATCACCTTTGGTAACAATCGCAATAATTTTACCTTTACGGGCTTTAATTTCCTGGATGTTGCTCACTACTTTGTCATAATGTCCGTTTTTTGGTGCAATAATAACAACTGGCATTCGCTCATCAATTAAAGCAATTGGGCCATGTTTCATCTCAGCAGCAGGATAACCTTCTGCATGAATATAAGAAATTTCTTTTAATTTTAAAGCACCTTCTAATGCTACAGGAAAATTAAAGCCTCTGCCCAAATACAAACAATTTGGGGCATCTTTATAAATCGCAGCAATTTTTTCAATTTCTTTATCCATTTTTAAAACCTCTTCCACTTTAGCCGGAATTAAGCTCATTTCCTGAATATAGTGGTTGTACCTTGAGTTTGAAAGTTCTCCTTTCAAATTCCCCAGTTTTAGTGCAATTAAGGCAAGCACGGTAATTTGTGTGGTAAATGCTTTTGTTGAAGCTACACCTATTTCTGGTCCAGCATGGGTATAAGCACCAGTATCTGTTTCTCTTGCAATGGAAGATCCTACCACGTTGCAAACACCAAAAACAAAAGCACCTTTGGATTTTGCCAATTTTATAGCTGCCAATGTATCTGCAGTTTCACCCGATTGTGAAATTGCAATTACTACATCGTCTTTATTTATGATTGGGTTTCTGTATCTAAATTCTGATGCATATTCTACTTCAACAGAAATTCGCGCCAAATCTTCAAACAAATATTCGGCTACCAACCCCGCATGCCATGAAGTTCCGCAGGCAACAATAACAATACGATTTGCATTTAAAAATCTCGCAATGTTATTATCAACACTGCCCATTTTTATGATGCCTTTGGAAGCTAAAAGTCGACCTCTGTAGGCATCTACAATAGATTGAGGCTGCTCATGTATTTCCTTTAGCATAAAATGATCATAACCACCTTTTTCAATTTGCTCTAAATTAAGCTTTAGTTGCTGAATATCGGGCACAACTGCGGTATTGCCATGAATTTTACGAATTCTAATATCTCTCCCCAATTTAATGATTGCCAATTCTTCATCCTCTAAATAGATAGCATTTCTGGTATATTCTATAAAAGGCGATGCGTCTGAGGCAACAAAAAACTCTGTATTATTTTCTCCAATCCCAATAGCTATCGGACTTCCCAATTTAGCGACAATAATTTCGTCAGGTTTTGAAACATCAAATACAGCAATGGCATAAGCACCAATTACATTGGTTAACGCCATTTGTACGGCATAGCCCAATTTACAGTTGTTTTTAATTTTAATTTCTTCAATTAAATTGATTAAAACTTCGGTATCCGTATCACTTTTAAAAGTATATCCTCTAGTAATAAGTTCTTTTTTTATGGTATCATAGTTTTCTATGATTCCGTTATGAACAATCGCTAAATTTCCTGAATTTGAAAGATGTGGATGTGAATTTTCATCATTTGGAGCACCATGAGTTGCCCAACGCGTATGACCTAATGCCAAATTACCTTCAACATTTTTTTGTTTCATGATTTTTTTTAAATCAGAAACTTTTCCTTTTGTTTTATAAAGGCTCATTTCGCTTCCGTCAAGCAATACAACTCCAGCACTGTCATAACCTCTATATTCCAATCGTTGTAAGCCGTTAATAACTATTGGGTATGCTTTTCTAAAACCTAGATAACCAGCAATTCCACACATCGCAATTTTGTTTTTTAATTATTAATTTTTGTATAAGCAATTTCCAGCTTTACTCTTTTATCGCCAAAAACAGGGTCTTGTCCAAACAGCACAACGCCTTTTGGTGTCCAGCTAGAATCTTTAATTTTCACATCATTAATAGCGATAGGAACATCTGTGGGATTAAAAACTTTTAGTCCTATTGTCACTAAGTCTAACGGTTCATCCGTTTTTAACAATCTCGAAATATAATCCGTAATCTTAAACACATAACGATAAGGTTTTCCGTTGGAATCTCTTTCCAACAATCCGCCAACAGCTGCCAATCCTTCGGTCATAACGTCTGTTATCTGCAAATTCTCAGTATAATTATAAATAAATAATTGTTCAGGAGCAATAGAACTTGCCGCATTTTGATCAACATAAAAAATCAAACTCGCATCATTAATCAGCCAATTATTATCTTGTAAATCAGCCAAGTTTACATTGTTAAACAATTCAATAGTGACCATTGAGCCTGCAGCTCCCTGTACATATAATCTGTCTGAACCACTTTGGTGCGGGGCTGTATCGTCTCTTTTAAACACATTCGTTTTTATGGATCCAAGCGCAAATTCATAGTTGTGTTTGGTTCTAACAATTCCTTCTCCTTTTATTCCATTTCCATTAATATCTAAACCCGTAGTTGCATCTGTGCCTTCATCTTCATCTTTTGAATAATAAATTATCATTTTAGCATTTACCATTGACAATGAAACTAAATGAGATTTATTGGAAGTTAATTCTTTGGCTTCAATATAGAAACCTCTAAAATAATGTTGAAAATTGTCAAGAGATTGAAACTCGGCACCAGATGCATTGTCAACAAAAAGCTGCTGAATCGCACTTTCATTCAATGGAATTCTAATACTTGGGCCTATATCTGCTTGTTTAATGGTGTCAATATCATAAGAGGTAATTCCATTAGGCATATATCTTTTGATGTATGCTACCGTATCATTTGGATTGACTTTAAAGTTTCCTAAATAAAATGGTGTATCCCCTTTTTGAAATTCTTTGTCAGAATAATAAATAGCAGGTTTTGAAGGATCATTTGGATCTAAAGTGTTTAAGTAGGTTTTTAGTTCATAAATGCCCAACTGAAATTCAACATCAGCATTTCCAAATACAGAATCGATAGAAAATTTTGGTTTTCCATCGGTGTATTTTTCTACTTTGGTAGCTTGATACGGAATAACCAATAAAACAGAATCTATCCCATAGTTTGTTCCGTAATTATAAGTATCACCTGTTGACGGAAGCTCCAATTGCGATACAATTGACGCTTTTAAAGTTCCAAATTCATTGTCGGAATAAACCCCCAATAAATATTGTGCAACGTTGTTGGTTGGCACATTGGGAATATTTTTGTTAGAAGTTATAACCTCTGAAGTATCTTTATTTGTGCTAAAATTATTATTGTTAACCAGGTTAACTCCAATACTTTCTATTTCATTTTCGCACGAGATTATAGTAAAAAATACAATTGACGATAGCCCCAAGTATTTTAAAGTATTTACAACTTTAATTGCCATATATAAATGTTCGGTTTTTATGATAAAACTTTAGTTAAATAAAAATTGGTGTAAGCACTGTCAAATTCACTGATTGGAAAATAATCCAAAACAGGTTTTTTACAATCTTTTAAATATTCAAGCAAGTCATTTGGAAGTTGTTCGCTCGCTTTAATAACTGCATCAGAATTTTCAATAGCATTAATTAAAAGATTTGAATAGGTTGGATTAGAGATGGTGCCAATTTTAGATTCATCAATATTATCAAACTTAATCTTATCAAAAAACTTGTTGTTTAACGCGCCTTCAAAGCTGGTATTATATAATGAAGTTACTATTTTGCTGTTTGAAAATAAGGGATCATCTTTATAATATTCTTTAATATATAAAGGTAAAAGCGAAGCCATCCATCCATTAACGTGTATAATATCTGGTACCCAATTTAATTTTTTTACGGTTTCCACCACTCCTTTTGCAAAAAAAATGATGCGTTCATCATTGTCCTCAAATAAATTATTATCTTCATCAGAAAACAATGCTTTTCTTTTAAAATATTCATCGTTATCAATAAAATAAACCTGCATTCTTTCCTTTGGGATTGAAGCAACTTTAATAATTAAAGGCATGTCCATATCATTGATTATCAGGTTCATCCCAGACAAACGAATAACTTCATGAAGTTGGTGTCTTCTTTCATTTATCAATCCAAAACGAGGCATAAAAATCCGTGTTTGACCTCCGTTGCTGTGAATCATTTTTGCTGTTTCAAATGAGGTTGTTGACAATTCATTCTCAGGCAAATAGGGAACAACTTCTGAAGAAACGATCAATACTCTCTTGTCTTTCATAAATCCAGCTCTTATTTTTAAAATATATGCAAAATTACGAAAATTAATGTAGAATTTAGCTTGAAAAATGTAAGTTTGCACGCTTTTAACGTTTATTAACAATCCGTTATGCTAGTTTTTGCTAAAATAAAATCGATACAAGAAAAATTAAAATCGCTTAAAAACGGCACTACTATTGGCTTTGTGCCAACTATGGGAGCACTTCATGAAGGTCATTTATCTCTTGTGGAAAAGGCAAAAAAAGAGAATGATATTGTAGTGGTGAGCATTTTTGTGAACCCAACACAATTTGATAATATTGAAGATTTAATAAATTACCCAAAAAACATTGATAAAGATTTGTCTCTTTTAAAATCTGCACATTGTGATATTGTATTTACCCCAACTCCAGAAGAAATTTATGCAAATAACATCCAATCACAATCTTTTGATTTTGACGGATTGGAACTTCAAATGGAAGGGAAATTTAGAGAAGGCCATTTTAACGGTGTAGGCACCATTGTTGAGCGTTTTTTTGAGATTGTAAAACCACATAAAGCCTATTTTGGCGAAAAAGATTTTCAGCAATTGCAAATCGTAAAAAAATTGGTAGAAAAACACAAAATTTCTACTAAAATTATTTCCTGTCCCATTCACAGAGAAAAGGATGGTTTGGCCATGAGTTCTAGGAATACCAGACTTACAAAAGAACAACGAGCTGCAGCACCTTTTATTTATGAAACATTAAATAAGGCTAAAATTCAATTTACCACCAAAAATGCTTCAGAAGTATCAAAATGGGTTGAAAATGAATTTAAAAATCATCCTTTATTTACCTTAGAATATTTTGAAATTGCAGATGAAGAAACACTTTTACCTGTTGAAACTAAAGTTTCAACGAAAAATTATCGCGCTTTTATAGCTATTTTTGCAGGAAAAGTAAGGCTAATTGATAATATAAGTTTATAAATATCCTAGATTAATTCAAAATCATTAATTTTGCACTATGCAAATACAAGTCGTAAAATCAAAAATTCACAGGGTAAAAGTTACCGGTGCCGATTTAAATTATATTGGCAGCATAACTATTGATGAAGATTTAATGAATGCCGCAAATATTATTCAAGGAGAAAAAGTTCATATTGTTAACATCAACAATGGTGAACGCCTTGAAACTTATGTAATCCCTGGAATAAGAAAAAGCGGAGAAATTACCTTAAATGGTCCTGCTGCCAGAAAAGTTTCCAAAGGAGATCTTATTATCATTATTTCTTATGGCATCATGGATTTTGAAAAGGCAAAATTATTTAAACCAACATTAATTTTTCCTAACGAAAATGACAATACGTTAACATAATTTGATCAACAGAATAAAAAAAATAAGTTATATCACACTCCCAATAGCCTTGGGAGTTTTTTTAATTTGGTATTCCATATCAAAATTAACACCGGCAGACATACAAGCTATTAAAACCTCCTTTAAAACAGCAAATTATTGGTGGGTGGTATTGTCCTTGGTTTTTGGAATTTTAAGTCATTTGTCACGCGCCTATCGTTGGCAATTTTTATTGGAACCACTGGGTCACAAGCCAAGATTTGCAAACAGTGTTATGGCAGTTTTAATCGCTTATTTGCTTAACTTATTCATTCCACGCTCAGGAGAAATTGCACGTGCGGCTACCATAAAAAAATATGAAGATATTCCTTTTGAAAAAGCAATAGGAACCATTGTTGCAGAACGTGTTGCCGATGTAATTATGCTAATTTCAATCACGGGAATCGCCTTTTTATTACAAACCGAATTAATGGGCAGCTATTTATTTAAAGAAGACGAAGGAAGCAGCATTTATTTAAAAATTGCATTTATTATTCTTGTTCCACTAATAGGAATTATAACCTATTATTTTCTTAAAAAATCCACTCATCCATTTATAGTAAAAATATATAAATTCATAAAAGGATTGATTGATGGTATAAAAAGCATTATTACCATGAAAAAGAAATGGGCGTTTATTTTTCACACCGTTTTTATATGGTTCATGTACGTACTTATGTTTTACACGGTAACTTTTGCCCTACCCGAAACTACAAACCTTCCTTTTGCTGCCATAATTGTGGCATTTGTGGTTGGCGGTTTTAGTATGGCACTCACAAATGGCGGTTTGGGAACCTATCCAGTTTTTGTGGCAAGCGCGCTTATTTTATACCATATTGAAGACAATCCGGCACGTGCTTTTGGCTGGATAATGTGGACTGCCCAAACTTTAATGGTCATTGTTTTTGGCGGACTCTCCTTCTTGTTCATCCCAATTTACAATAGAAAACGGCATTAATAAATCTTTAAAATAATGTTGATATTTTGGGCGTTTCCCCCGCCGAAAAGGCGGGCGGACGGGCTTTCCGCTGCAAGTCCTCGCGCGCCCAAAAGCGCGACTGTGGGCTTTACACTTCAATCCCTAACGCAATTAGGATGTACTATCAATAATTTCAAAATCCATATTTAAAGTAGTTTAACCAACTTTAAGTTTAAAATATAAAAAAACTTTTTTGCGCGCTTTGCGGTTTTTATTTGCGTGCTTTGCGGTTAAATTTTTTGGTTCGGAATTTTTTTATAATTTTTTCTTGCTTTTTATCATAGAATACGCAAATTGATTTCCGATTTAGGAACTTTGTCTGGCGCAATCAAATGTTAACCAGAACAAAATTGCCATTTTTGGTTAAAATAGAGATTAGCCAATAATTGATTTATTGTGATTTAAAACTTTGTGAACCTTTGTGTTTTTTCTTTGTGAATCTCCGTGTAATAGCTTTTAATTACGCGGAGTTTCTCGGAGAGCCACGAAGTTGCACAAAGAAGATTTTAGCCATCTAGCAAACTTAGCGTTAAACTTTGCCCTTTGCGGTTTTTATTTGCGTTTATTTAGCGGTTAAATGCAAAATTGAATTGAATTGAATTGAATTGAATTGATTTTTATGATTTTTTATTTGGTTTTTATCGTAGAATACGCAATTAGGATGTACTATCAATAATTTCAAAATCCATATTTAAAGTAGTTTAACCAACTTTAAGTTTAAAATATAAAAAAACTTTTTTGCGCGCTTTGCGGTCTTTATTTGCGGTTAATAAATTTTCGGTTCGGAGTTTTTTTTATAATTTTTTCTTGCTTTTTATCATAGAATACGCAAATTGATTTCCGATTTAGGAATTTTGTCTGGCGCAATCAAATGTTAACCAAAACAAAATTGCCATTTTTGGTTAAAATAGAGATTAGCCAATAATTGATTTATTGTGATTTAAAACTTTGTGAACCTTTGTGTTTATCTTTGTGAATCTTCGTGTAATAGCTTTTAATTACGCGGAGTTTCTCGGAGAGCCACGAAGTTGCACAAAGCAGATTTTGGTCATCTAGCGAACTTAGCGTAAAACTTTGCCCTTTGCGGTTTTTATTTGCGTGCTTTGCGTTTAATAAATTTTTGATTCGGAGTCTTCTTATAAATTTTTCTTCCTTTTTATCATAGAATACGCAAATTGATTTACGTCCCGATAGCTATCGGGATTAGGAATTTTGCCTGGCGCAATCAAATGTTAACCAAAACAAAATTGGCATTTTCGGTTAAAATAGAGATTAGTCAATAATTGACTTATTGTGATTTAAAACTTTGTGAACCTTTGTGTTTATCTTTGTGAATCTCCGTGTAATAGCTTTTAATTACGCGGAGTTTCTCGGAGAGCCACGAAGTTGCACAAAGCAGATTTTAGCTATCTAACGAACTTAGCATAAAACTTTGCCCTTTGCGGTTTTTATTTGCGCACTTTGCGGTTAAATTTTTTGGTTCGGAGTTTTTTTATAATTTTTTCTTGCTTTTTATCATAGAATACGCAAATTGATTTACGATTTTAAATTCATAAGTATGAACAGATCGCAACTTGTCCCTACGAACGAATTTTCGACATTTCAATAGTTACCATCGCCACATTGCCGCCAATGGGCGGATTTATTTTTGAAACCGTAACATCGGCTTTTTCAACCAAGGGAATTTCCAGTAAAATCCTATCCAAAATGCGTTTCACCACCGTTTCCAATAACTTGGAACGAATGGCCATTTCCTGTTTTACAATTCTGTTTAAATGAACATAATCTACCGTATCAATAAGGTTGTCGCTTTCTGCCGACGGTTTTAAGTTTGCGCTTACAGAAACGTCCACGCGATAATCGGAACCTATTTTTCCTTCTTCCAGCAAACAGCCGTGATAAGCATAAACTCTTATGTTTTTTAATTTTATTATTCCCATTTTAAAAACATTTGGACAAAGATAGTGTGAAAAGTCGGAAGTCCGAAGCCCGAAGCCCGAAGTCCGAAGTCGGAAGACCGAAGTCCGAAGTTTAACAAAATATTTCCCTTTTGAGAAGCCTGTCCCACTTTTAGAGCGAGAAGATTGGGTATATTTTTCTATGAAGAAAAAATTAAAAATTAATAAAAACTGGTCAACATTAATCAGAGAAGCTCAGTTTTTACCCTTATTCCCTTAGTCTTGAACTATTCACTGTTTCCATTTCCCCTATTCTCTTTTTTATTACCTTTACCTTTGTGTTAAATTTGCTAAAAAAGATTACATACCCAAACCAAAGACTAAATTTCATCAATAAAAAATAGTTGAATTATGAAAAAAGCATTTAAAATAATTGGAATCATCTTATTGATTTTTGCTATTGTTCTTGTGGCTACACCCTTTTTATTTAAAGTAAAAATCAAGGAATTGGTATTAAATTCAATCAATAAAAATGTTGATGCAGTGGTAGCTTTTGAGGATGTGGATTTGAGTTTGTTTAAAAACTTTCCCAAAGCTACTGTTATCATTGATGATTTAAGCATTGTTAACAAGGCTCCTTTTGAAAAGGACACCTTGTTTTATTCTGAAACTTTTACCCTAAAAATGAGTATCGCAGCACTTTTTAAAGGAAAAGGAGAACCTATGAGCATTGAGGCTTTTAGCAGTGAAAACGCGAAAGTGAATATTATTTATAACAAAGATGGTTTGTCTAATTACGACATTGCCTTAAAAGATAAAGAAGAAAAAGACACCTCTAAAAATGAGGAGTTTACCCTGAACTTTCAGCATTATGCCCTTAAAAACCTTCGCTTTACTTATTTTGATGCAGCCTCTAATATGAGCGTGATTTTGGACAGCATCAACCATGAAGGTAGTGGCGATTTTAAAAATAAAATACTGGACTTAAAAACAAAATCTACCGCCAAATTGGCTGTTTCCATCAATAAAATAAACTATTTAAAAAATGTGGCACTGTCGCTTGATGCCGTTTTGGGGTTGGATTTAGAAAATCTTAAATATACTTTTAAGGAAAATGAAGCTTTGGTAAATTTGTTGCCAATTGCGTTTGATGGATTTATTCAGATGACAGATGCTGGACAAGTGTATGACATGAAATTTAAAACACCAACGTCATCTTTTAAAAACTTTTTGGGATTGATTCCAGAAATGTATTCAGGAAAGTTAGATGGCGTAAAAACATCTGGTGATTTTATGGTAAACGGCCTTGTTAAAGGAACTTATTCTGATACCACAATTCCTACTTTTGATGTTGAAATTGCTTCAAACAATGCTTCATTTCAATATCCTGATTTACCAAAATCTGTAAAAAATATTGTAATAGATTCTCGTATTGTAAACAAAACCGGAATATTTAATGATACATACATAGACCTTAATAAGTTGTCATTTACCATTGATCAAGATGTGTTTAACGCAAAAGCAACCATTAAAAATGTTGCCGAAAATCCGTTGATAAATGCAGAACTTAAAGGAATTATAAATTTGGCAAATGTATCCAAAGCATACCCAGTAAAATTGGAAAAACCTTTAACAGGTATTTTAAAAGCTGATGTGGTAACACGATTTGACATGAAATCGGTTGAAGCAAGTCAGTATCAAAATATACAAAATTCGGGTACCATTACGGTAACCGATTTTAATTATGAAAGTGAGGAAATGGCAAAACCATTTAAAATTAAACGAGCCGCCATTGCCTTTACACCAAAAGATATTCGTCTGAATACTTTTGAAGGAGAAACTGGAAATTCCGATTTTCAGGTGACTGGAAATTTGGATAATTTTTATGGATTTATTTTTAAAAATCAGGTGCTGAAGGGAAATTTTAATATGACTTCCCAACAATTTGAAGTTGCTGATTTTATGGAAACAAAGACCGATACCACTGCAACTAAAACCACCAAAGAAGCACTTAAAATTCCTGCGTTTTTAGATGTTGCCATCACCGCCAAGGCAACCACAGTAGTTTATGATAATTTAAATTTAAAAGAAGTTTCAGGGAATTTGACTATTAAAGATGAAGCCGTAACATTGAGCAATTTAAAAATGAATGTTTTTGACGGACAAATAGCATTAAGCGGCATGGTTTCCACCAAAGAAAAAACGCCAAAATTTGAAATGAATTTGGGGTTAAATTCCTTGAATATTTCAGAATCTTTTACGCAGTTGGCCATGTTAAAAGCCATTGCGCCAATTGCCAACGCCGTTATGGGAAAGCTGAATTCAACCATAAAATTATCGGGGAATTTAACCGATGATATGACGCCAGATCTTAAATCTATTTCAGGAAATTTAATCGGTCAATTGTTGGGTTCAAAAATAAGTTCAGCCAATTCACAACTGCTGACTTCTTTGGCTTCAAACGTGAAGTTTATTGATCTTGAAAAGTTAAATTTGGATGCTTTAAAAATGGCATTGACTTTTAAAGACGGAAAAGTAGAAATCAACCCTTTTACACTTAAATATCAGGATATCAATATTGAAGTTGCAGGTTCACACGGTTTTGACCAAAGCATGGCATATAACTTAAAATTCGATGTTCCTGCAAAATATTTAGGTACGGAAGTCAATAAATTAATTTCCAAATTAACGCCAGCCGATGCTGCAAAAATCGAAAATTTGCCAATAAACGCCATTTTAACAGGAAGTTTTGCCAATCCGAAAGTTTCAACCGACATTGGTCAGGCCACGACCAATTTGGTTACGCAATTGGTTGACATGCAAAAAGGTAAACTAATCAATCAGGCAACCGAAGCTTTAGGCAACTTAATTCCAGGGAAAACAAAAGTTGACACAACCCAAACTAAGAGCGTTGATACCACAAAAACAGCAACGCCAAAACAAACCATTGAAAAAGCAAAGGACAGCATTGTTAAAGACGCTTTGAAGAATTTATTTAAAAAGAAGCAATAAGAATTAATAACGAATTAAATAATATAATATCTTGATAGCTCGGTTTTTATAAATCTAAAACACCAAAAGTATGCGTATAAGGAACATCAATGCTAATGATCTCAAATTTAGGAATCGTTGACTTTTTAAGCATCTTAAACGTATTTTTTGACCTAGAATCAGAAGTTACAAAATGACTAACAGTCTTGTCTAAATCCGCTTGGGCAAAAAGTTTTGAATCATTTGGTATGATGGCTCTTGGAAATAATTTTTTTAAACTTATTTTATTTTCAATAAAAATTATCTTTGCGAATTCTCCCGTTCTCTCGGCTTCTTTTAGATTAAATGGAACAATTTGAACATTGTTGAGAGGCAAATCATCTAATTTTCCGAGTACGCAATACTCAGCGATTGAAATGGTGGAAACTTTAAGCGTTATTTCATTTTCTAAAAAATATTTAAAATAACCAACCGCATTTTTGTGAAGTGGATCTTCGTCATTTAAAAGTCTAATAAAAAAGCTTGTGTCGAGAAGAACGCTATGCTTCATAGCCACCTCTTAAATTCAATAACCATTCATCAGCATTAATTTCCTTCCAATTCTTCTTGGCTTTAGAAATTAGGCTATTTAAATACTCGCTGTCAAATTTTGGATTGTAATTAATTAACTCTAAAAGCTTCAATGATTTTGTGTCAACTTCGCCAGTTTCAATATTTTGTTTTCCATTTGCCCTAACCCCAAATTTTTTATACAACAAATTTTCTTCTCTTTGTTTTAAAAATTCTTCCCCAGTTTCAATAGATAAATATCCATAATCTTCAGTATCAAGATGGATGTTTGCTTTGCTTTTGCCACCAGCATCTTTTAAGATGCCGTAAAAGTACAATTCAGCATCAACCCAAATATTTTCAGTCCTAATAAATTTGGTTGAAGGATTTATAATTAATTCGAAATCTTCTTTTAAAGAAGTTTTAATTTGAAATTCATAGTTTTTTTGAAGCGCCAAATATTGAATATTTTCAATGGCGCGTGCAGTTTTTAATTCTAGGAAATCAATAGAATTTTTTGACTGAACCTCTGATAACACAGCACTAAATCCGATGATAGTTTGAATGGCGGTTTTAAAAATATGCTTAACGGAACCTTCTTTAATATTGTAAGATATAATCGGTCTGTCTTTTTTATTGTTTGGGTACAGCAGGTCTTCAACATTTTGCAAAATCGATGCAATATGTTTAATATCATAGTTGCCAGGGCTTAACTCTTCATTGCCAAATTTGCCAACTACGCGAATTTCTATATCTCCTATTTTTTCCATTCACACAAAGATACAAATATTTGTAGCTTTTTTAAACATTTTGTTTTTAGCCCATAAATACCCAACGAATAAACTTTTCAACTTTTAACCTTCCTGCTTTTTAACCAATCAACTTATTTACAATCAGGTATTCTGCAATTTGTATGGTATTTGTTGCGGCACCTTTGCGAAGGTTATCGGCCACAATCCACATATTTAAGGTGTTTGGTTGCGATTCATCCCTTCTAATTCTGCCAACAAAAACTTCATCTTTATTGTGCGCGTAAATTGGCATCGGATAGGTATTGGTATCCAAATTGTCCTTAACAATAACTCCGGGCATTTCGCTTAACAATTTACGCACTTCGCTCAAGTCAAAATCCTGTTCAAACTGAACGTTCACCGCTTCCGAATGTCCGCCCGACGTTGGAATACGAACGGCGGTTGCGGTAACCGAAAAAGAATCGTCATTTAATATTTTCTTAGGCTCTTTCACCAATTTCATTTCTTCTTTGGTATAGCCGTTTTCTAAAAACACATCACACTGCGGAATGGCATTTCTGTTAATTGGATAGTGATAAGCCATTTCTCCTTTGATGCCTTTCGACTCATTTTCAAGTTGTTGTACGGCTTTTACGCCAGTGCCAGAAACCGATTGATAGGTAGAAATGACCACGCGTTTCATGTGGTATTTTTTATGCAAAGGAGCCAAGGCCATTACCAATTGAATGGTTGAGCAGTTTGGATTCGCAATAATTTTGTCTTCTTTGGTTAGTTCGTTGCCATTAATTTCAGGAACTACCAATTTTTTGGTTGGATCCATTCTCCAGGCAGAAGAATTGTCAACAACCGTAGTTCCAACTTCAGCAAATTTTGGAGCCCAGATTTCAGAAGTAGTTCCGCCTGCTGAAAATAAAGCAATATCAGGGCGCGCATCAACGGCATCCTGCATGCCAATAATGGTGTATTTTTTTCCTTTATATTCAATATGCTTACCAACAGAACGTTCTGAGGCAACCAACAACAATTCCGTAATTGGAAAATTTCTTTCCGCCAACACTTGCAACATCACGTTTCCCACCATTCCAGTTGCGCCTACAACAGCTACTTTCATCTGTTTAAATTTTATTTTTTTGCGGTAACAGATGCTGTTCGCCATTAATTATTCCTTTGTATATCAAAATTTGTTGTGCTCGTTTCATCTAATTATTTTTTTAATTTTTATACTGATGCAAATTTTATAAAAAAATGTAAGAAATAAGCCTAAATTATTGGAAATTAACAGATAAATATTTTTCTGTTAAAAAAATGATAAAAGATTTGTGGCTGAAATAGTTATTATAAATATTGTAATTTTGCCAAAAATCAAAAACAAAATGACTACTACAGGAAAAATTGAATTGATGGCTCCCGCTGGAAGTTTTGAATCGTTGCAAGCCGCATTGGATAATGGTGCCGATTCAGTTTACTTTGGCGTTGAGCAGTTAAATATGCGCGCTAGGGCTTCCATAAATTTTACTATGGATGATTTGAAAGAAATTTCAGCGCGATGCAAAGCAAAAAATGTTAGAACTTATCTTACCTTAAATACCATTATTTACGACCACGATCTATCTGTTGTTAAAACCTTGCTTCAAAAAGCAAAAGAAGCAGATATTACAGCAGTTATCGCCATGGATCAGGCAGTTATTGCTTCGGCAAGGGCTATTGGAATGGAAGTTCATATTTCAACCCAAATAAATGTTACCAATATTGAAACGGCGAAATTTTATGCTATGTTTGCCGATACCATGGTGTTGAGCCGCGAATTGAGCTTGCGTCAGGTTAAAAAAATTACCGAACAAATTATGAAAGAAGACGTACGCGGACCTTCGGGAAATTTATTGGAAATTGAAATTTTTGGACACGGAGCATTGTGTATGGCGGTTTCAGGAAAATGTTATATGAGTTTACATTCTTCCAATTCATCGGCAAACAGAGGTGCTTGTAAACAAAATTGTCGAAAAAAATATACGGTAATCGATCAGGAAACTGGTTTTGAAATGGAATTGGATAATGAGTATATTATGTCGCCAAAAGATTTGTGTACCATCGATTTTTTGGATCAAATTGAAGATGCCGGGGTAAAAGTTTTGAAAATTGAAGGAAGGGGAAGAGCTCCTGAATATGTGGCAAAGGTAATTAAATGTTACCGCGATGCCATTGACAGTATTGAAGCGGGAACTTACAGCAAAGAAAAAGTGATTTCCTGGATGCTGGAATTGGAAAAAGTGTATAATCGCGGATTTTGGAGCGGCTATTATTTGGGACAAAAATTAGGGGAATGGAGCAATGGTTCGGGTAGCCAAGCCACACAGAAAAAGGTGTATGTAGGTAAAGGAATGCATTATTTTCCCAAAACCAACATTGCCGAATTTAAAATTGAAGCTTATGAAATTTCTGTTGGCGATACCATTTTAATTACGGGTCCAACCACTGGTGCCAAAGAAATGGAAATTACCCAAATGTACATAAATGACGTTGTTGGAGAAAAAGCCCAAAAAGGCGATTCCTGCACTTTTAAAATAGATTTTAGAATTCGTCCATCAGATAAATTATATAAAATTGTTCCCATGAATGCGGAAGTTGGAAGTGCCATTGTTGAAGTTGGGTAAGGAAAAGTTGAAAGCCTTTCTGGCAGGCAGTTCGTAGATAAATTAAATTTGAAAAGGCAAAAATGAATGTAGAGACAGCTCGCGAGCTGTCTGTACTATGTATGTTAAAAGATCATAATCAAAAGTAGTAATTCATAATTCAGAAATAAAGAATGGTAATTATCACATTACAAAGAGCCAAATGCATAGGCTGTAATTACTGTGTGGAACAGGCACCTGCCCATTTTCAAATGTCGAAAAAAGACGGAAAGGCGGTGTTGCTTCATTCCATAGAAAAAAGAGGTTTTTTCACGTTTAAATCGGCAAATATGGGCATTTTGCAAGCAGTAACAAAAGCGAAAGAAGCCTGTCCAGTAAAAATTATTGACGTAAAACAAACATAATCCCTGTTTTTTATCGTTTTAAAATTAACAATATTAATTATATCTTTACAAATTAGTGAAGACCGTAAAATTGATTTTCAGTTTTACAAACAATATAAAAATATAAAAATATATGAGCTGTAATAGTTGCTCTTCAGATATAAATACCGTGCCGAAAGGCTGCAAAAGCAATGGAAATTGCGGAGATGGAGGTTGTGAAAAACTCTCTGTTTTTGACTGGTTAGCGAACATGTCGTTGCCAACTGGTCAAAAACCACTGAACATTGTTGAGGTCCGATTTAAAAATGGACGAAAACATTTTTATCGCAATGTTGACAATCTGCAAATTTCTATTGGCGATATAATTGCCGTGGAAGGAAATCCAGGTCATGACATTGGAACGGTTTCATTGACCGGAGAATTGATAAGAATTCAGATGAAGAAAAAAGGCATTGCCTTTGACAGTGATGAAGTAAAAAAAATATATAGAAAAGCCACTCAAAAAGATATTGATATTTGGAAAGCTGCTCGCGAAAAGGAATATGAAACCCAATATAAAGGAAGAGAGATTTTGGGCAGGCTGGGCATAAAAATGAAACTTTCTGATGTGGAATACCAAGGTGACGGCAACAAAGCCACTTTTTATTATACTGCAGATGACCGTGTAGATTTTAGGCAATTAATTAGGGATTTGGCAAGCACTTTCAGCATCAGAGTTGAAATGAAACAAGTGGGCTTACGCCAAGAAGCAGCTCGATTAGGAGGTGTTGGTTCCTGTGGAAGGGAATTGTGCTGTTCAACATGGTTAACAGATTTAAGAAAAGTGAATACTACCGCGGCACGCTATCAGCAATTGTCGTTAAATCCACAAAAATTAGCCGGCCAATGCGGAAAATTAAAATGCTGTTTAAATTATGAATTGGATACGTATTTAGATGCTTTATCCGATTTCCCGCGACAAGATATTGAGTTAAAAACGATAAAAGGAGAAGCTGTTTTTATTAAAATGGATATTTTTAAAAGGGTTTTGTGGTACACGTATAAAAATGACAGAAATAAGTGGTATAAATTAACTATTGAAAATGTTAAAGAAATTATAGATTTAAATAAAGCCAACAAGCCTGTTGCCTCTTTGGAAGATTATGAATTTGAATTGTTGGTAGAAGATGCAGCAGAATTTGAGGATGTTGTGGGGCAAGACAGCTTAACGCGTTTTGATATCCCAAAAAGAAAAAATAGGAACAAAAAGAAACCTAAAAATTTACAAACAACGATGCAAGCCAAACAAAGCAGCGGCAGTCCAAAAAACAAAAAACAAAGACCTCCAAACAGAAGTGCAAATCCGAAAAAAAATAAATAAACTGCTAAGTTTAGCGGCCTTTACTTTTCTGTTGTTTTCATGCAACTCAAATGCCGTTTTTGATCAATATATTTCTATTGAGAACCAACAATGGCATTCAGATAAGGGAATTGATTTTATTGTAAACAATCTAGATACTATTTCAACAAATAATGTGTTTATCAATATTAGAAACAACAAGGATTATGAATTTAGTTCCTTGTTTTTAATTGCCAAACTTGAAATGCCCAACGGATTTAAAGTGATTGATACCTTGGAATATGAAATGACTGATTCTTCTGGTAATTGGTTGGGTTCAGGATTTACGGATCTTAAAGAAAACAAACTATTTTATAAAGAAAATGTTGTTTTTTCTGAAATAGGAACCTATAAATTTAATATTCAGCACGCAACACGGAGCATCAATGATATTGAAGGAAAAAATCCTTTAAAAGGCATCACCGATGTTGGGTTAAGAATTGAAAAAACACAAAAATGACAAAATCAAAAAAAGATAACGATCAATTTTTAAAGTATGTAAAATGGTTTTGGATGATCATTCTTGGCGGTATTACCTTTATCATCCTGTTATTTTTGTTGGCCTCATTCGGCGCTTTTGGCGCGCTTCCTTCTTTTGAGGAATTAGAAAATCCCGAAAACAACACAGCTTCAGAAGTGATTTCTATCGATGGAAAAACGTTGGGAAAATACGCTTATGAAAACAGAACACCCGTAAAATATAAAGAACTTCCAGAAAATTTAATCAATGCCTTAATTGCTACAGAGGACGAACGTTTTTATGAACATTCAGGAATCGATTTTAAAGCTACTTTACGAGCAGTTGTGAAATTGGGAAAAGATGGAGGAGGAAGTACCATAACCCAGCAATTAGCCAAACTATTGTTTCATGGGGAAGGATCCAGGAATATTGTGGAAAGGATTCTGCAAAAAGTAAAGGAATATGTCATCGCAGTTCGGTTAGAACGCCAATACACAAAGCAGGAAATTTTGACTATGTATTTGAATAGGTATGATTTTATAAATTTAGCGGTGGGGATCCGTTCTGCCTCACGCATTTATTTCGGAAAAGAGCCTATCGACTTAAAAATACCAGAGTCTGCAATGTTGGTTGGAATGCTTAAAAACGCTTCTTATTTTAATCCGTTAAGAAGAGAAGAATTGGTAAAAAATCGCAGAAACGTGGTGTTAAACCAAATGTATAAGAATGATTTTATTACAAAAAAGCAAAGAGATACTTTTCAGGCTAGCCCTTTAAATTTGGATGTACATAAAGAAGGGCATAGTGATGGTTCCGCAACCTATTTTAGGGAATACCTGCGTGATTTTATGAAAACATGGATAAAAAACAATCCAAAACCAGATGGTACTGATTATAATTTGCAACGGGATGGACTTAAAATTTACGTGACCATAGATTCGCGTATGCAAAAATATGCCGAAGAAGCTATGAAAGAGCATATGGCCAACTTGCAACGCGTATTTAACAAAGAACAAAAACGCAATAAAACAGCACCGTTTTACGATTTAAACAAGGATCAGGTCGCTTCTACGTTGGCTCAGGCTATGAAAAGATCAGACCGTTGGATTCGTATGAAATCGAATGGTGCCTCAGAACAAGAAATTAAGGCTTCTTTTGAAGAAAAGACAAATATGAGCGTCTTTTCTTATAAAGGAGAAATAGACACCCTTATGACTCCTTATGATTCTATTCGCTATTACAAACAAATTTTACGCGCTGGATTGCTGTCGATTGAACCACAAACAGGGCATGTAAAAGCTTGGGTTGGTGGCGTAAATTATAAGCATTTTCAGTATGATGCGGTTAAACAACAAAAACGTCAGGTAGGCTCTACCTTTAAGCCTTTTGTGTATGCCGCGGCAATTAACCAATTGAAATTATCGCCATGTTATAAATTGCCAAATACGCCTTATACAGTTCCGAAAGAAAAATATGAAATGCCAGAAGATTGGACACCAAAAAATTCTGACAATAAATATGGTGGGGAACTAACATTAAAACAGGCATTGGCAGGATCAGTAAATGTTATTACGGCAAAGCTAATTGATATGGTGCATCCTAAAACGGTGGTCAATTTGGCTCATAGTGTTGGAATAGAAAGTGAAATTCCAGAAGTGCCTTCAATAGCGCTTGGATCTGTGGATTTATCATTACATGAAATGGTTGGGGCTTATTCAACTTTTGCAAATAAAGGATTAAGAGTGGAACCTATGATGTTATTAAAAATTGAAGATAAAAACGGAATGGTCTTAGAGCAATTTATGCCAAACTCAAAAGAAGCAATAAGCGAGGAATCAGCTTTTGTGGTTATTAATTTATTGGAAGGAGTTACAGAATCGGGTTCAGGTATTCGTTTACGCACCAGTGGTGCCGCTTATGCAGATGATATGGTAACCGGTTATCCCTATCAATTTACAAACCCAATTGCAGGAAAAACCGGAACGACCCAAAATCAGTCTGATGGATGGTTTATGGGAATTGTACCTAATTTAGCAACAGGCGTTTGGGTTGGAGGTGAAGATAGAGCTATACATTTTGCCGGAATCAGTAAAGGACAGGGTGCTACCATGGCTTTACCGATTTGGGCATTATATTATAAAAAATTATATGCAGACCCAACGTTGAATGTTAGCAAGGAAGCTTTTGAAAGACCAGAAGAATTGACTATTGAAATAGATTGCAGAAAACAAAAAAGTGATGATGACGCAATCGACATAAAAATAAATGAGGATCCTGAATTTTAATTTAAATGAGCACTACACCTTTTTGGCAACCTTCGGAAAAAATTATTAAAGAAAGCAACATTTATAAAATGATGCATCACTTTGGTTATAAAAATTATGAGGATTTTTGGAAATGGTCTATTGAAAATAAAGCTGAATTCTGGGAAGACACCGTTAAAAATTTAGGCATTAAATTAGAAAAAAAATACACTTCAATTATAGATATTTCCAAAGGTGTTGAAAATGCGCAATGGTTAAAAAATGCCAAATTGAATATTGTTGATTCCTGTTTTCAAAATAATGATAACGCAACTGCAATTGTATTTCAAGAGGAAGGAAAGCCCATTCAAAAGGTAAACCAAAAAAATCTATTAGCCTTAGTGAACAAAATTGCGAACGGATTGGTTGAACTGGGATTATTTCCTGGGGATAAAATCGCCATTTATATGCCAATGACTTTGGAAGCCGTTGCCATTTATTTGGCTGCCATAAAAGCTGGAATGCCTGTGGCGACTATTGCCGACAGTTTTTCGCCAAATGAAATTGCCGTTCGACTGGAAATCACAAAACCTAAAATAATTTTCACCCAAGATGTTTTGCAAAGAGCTGGAAAACAATTGCCGCTGTTTGCAAAAGTAGTGGAAACAAATGCGCCAAAAGCGATTGTTTTTAAAGTTGCAGAAGCTCCGATTTCATTGAGAAAAGATGATATGTATTGGAAACATTTTTTAAGCGAAAATTCCGATTTTAAAACAGTTATCCAAAATCCAGACGAGATTATTACGGTGTTGTTTTCTTCGGGAACAACAGGAACGCCAAAAGCAATTCCGTGGACACATACCACGCCCATAAAATGTGCAAGTGATGGTTACTATCATCAAAACATTCAGAAAAATGAGGTGGTTTGCTGGCCAACAAATTTGGGTTGGATGATGGGTCCTTGGCTGGTTTTTACAACTTTAATCAATAAATCAGCAATTGCTTTATATTACGGTGCGCCAACGAGTGAAGGTTTTGGAAAATTTGTACAAGATGCCGAAGTGACGATGCTGGGCGTAATTCCAAGTTTTGTGAAGTTATGGAAAAATGAAAGGAACATGGAAAAATATGACTGGAATGCCATAAAATGTTTTAGCTCTACAGGTGAAGCTTCCAATCCTTCAGAAATGGAATATTTAATGAAATTGGCGAATAACAAACCTGTGATTGAATACTGTGGAGGCACTGAAATTGGTGGAGGTTACGTTACAAGTACCGTGGTTCAGTCCAATATTGCAAGCACATTTTCAACGCAGGCTTTAGGTGGTGAATTTGTTTTATTGGATGAAAATAACAATAAATCCAATAAAGGCGAGTTATTTTTAATCCCACCAATTATGGGATTGTCAACAAAATTGCTAAACAGCAATCATTTTGAAGTGTATTACAAAGGAACGCCAACCTATAACGGTAAAGTTTTAAGGCGTCATGGAGACGAATTGGAACAACTGGAAAACGGTTATTATAAAGCTCAGGGAAGGGTAGATGATGCCATGAATTTAGGAGGCATAAAGGTAAGTTCCGTTCAGTTGGAATCGGTTTTAAACAAGTTGGATTTTATCATGGAATCAGCTGCCATCGCAGTTACGCCAAAAGGTGGTGGACCAAGTTTATTGGTGGTTTTTTATGTTGAAAACGCATCGCCAATTTCAGATGAAGAACGGCTAAACTTGGCAAAAAATTATATCAAAAAAGAATTAAATCCGCTTTTTAAACTAACTGATTTGATTAAAATTGATAGTTTGCCACGCACCGCCTCTAACAAAGTGATGCGAAGAAAATTAAGAGATTCTTACAATTGATAATTGAAAATGAAAAAATAGAATAGAGAAATGGCTTGAAATTTAAGACTTACAACTTTAAAACAAGAATGAAAATAATATCATACAATGTTAACGGAATTAGGGCTGCCTTAAATAAAGGTTTTATTGAATGGTTAGTGGCCGCGAACCCCGACGTTATTTGTTTGCAGGAAATAAAAGCAAATAAAGAACAGTTGGATTTAAGTTTGTTCGACAATGCTGGCTATCCTTACCATTACTGGTTTTCTGCAACAAAAAAGGGTTATAGCGGTGTGGCCGTTTTATCAAAAACGAGACCCATCAAGGTGGTTTATGGCACTGGAATTGAGGCCATGGACAATGAAGGAAGAAATTTACGAATTGATTTTGAGGAGGTGTCAATAATGAGTTTATACCTACCTTCCGGAACCAATGATGACCGACTGGATTTCAAACTTAATTATATGGCTCAATTTCAGGGCTATATAAACAAGCTCAAAAGGGAAATTTCCAACCTCATTATTTGTGGTGATTACAACATTTGCCATACAGAAATTGACATTCATAACCCGATTCAGAATAAAAATACTTCTGGATTTTTGCCCGTTGAGCGCAACTGGCTCGGGAATTTTATAGACAGCGGTTTTACAGATTCGTTCCGTCATTTAAACAAAGAACCGCATCATTACACTTGGTGGAGTTACCGAGCAAATGCAAGAAACAACAATAAAGGCTGGCGCATAGATTACAATATGGTAAGCAATTACATGAAAGACAGAATAAAAAGAGCCTATATTTTACCGGAAGCAAAACATTCGGATCATTGTCCCATCGTAGTTGAAATTGAATAATTAAAATAAATAAAAGCAGTACAATGTTAAAAAAAACAGCAATTCTATTCATTATAGCAATCACGCTAAATTCATGTGTATCTAAAAAAATATATCAGGAATTAGAAACAAAATTCAATAATTTACGTTCTTCAAATTCAGCATTAATTGAAGAAAAAGATAATTTATTGGCTGCAAAAAAAGTGCTGGAAGCCGATTTAGAAAAGCTTAACAGTGATTACAGTACACTTTCAAACCAAAAGGAAATTTTAGATAATGAGTTTGCTTCACTTCAACATAAATATAATAATTTAGACGAATCTTATAATGTCCTTTCAACACAAAGCTCAAAAAAGTTAGCGGAGCAATCCCAAAAAAATCAGGAATTATTGGTGCAACTGGAAGAAAAGGAAAGAAAATTGGCTCTTGAAAGTGCCCGATTGGAAAATCTTCAAAATGAATTGGCAGAACGTTCAAACCAAATTAACGAACTTCAAAATTTAATTAATGCCAAAGAAGCCCAAATGCAACAGTTAAAAGATGCCATTTCCAGTGCTTTGCTTAATTTTGAAGGAAAAGGATTGACCGTTGTTCATAAAAATGGAAAAATTTATGTGTCTATGGAAAATAAATTACTGTTTGATTCAGGAAGTTGGGCGGTAGGTAATGAAGGAAAAAAAGCTGTAGAACAACTGGCAAGTGTGTTGTCAAAAAATCCCGATATCAACGTGCTTATTGAAGGGCATACAGACAATGTTCCTTATACTGGAGCAACTGTGTTGGACAACTGGGATTTATCCGTTAAACGGGCGACAGCGATTGTAAGGATTTTACAAAACAAGGGCGTAAACCCAACGCAAATTACTGCGGCTGGAAGAAGCGAATATATAAATGTTGATACCAATGCAACTTCAGAAGGAAAAGCTAAAAATAGAAGAATCGAGATTATTCTTGCGCCTAACTTAGACGAAATTTCAAAACTTTTAAACAACTAATCTCTTATGAAAAATATAGTATATATTGCGTTTTTATTATTTTTTGGTTTTGGGTTTTCACAAACGAAATCAGAGACTTCCGAATCTGATAAAAATGAAAATATCAGAGAATATTTATCAGATAGTGTATTATTTTCTTTTAAGAATCCTGATTCTTTAGTGCTTCAAATTCATTCAGATGCTATGTTAATTGATAGTTTATGGATTAATGAATTGGTAAAATCTCCTTTATATGATACTGCACAATATATTTTGGGAGATGACGAAATATTGGTTACGGATCTTGAAGATTTATCGACTGATCTATTAAAAGAACGTTTGAAATATTTAAACAGCAAAACACCTTTTAATATTGAATACAATCCTCAGTTAGAGCAAATAATTAGGACGTATTTGCAAAAAAGAAAATCTTCGCTTTCTACCATTATGGAAAGGGCACGTTACTTTTTTCCTATGTTTGAAGAACATTTGGCGAAATATAATATTCCTATGGAATTAAAGTATTTGGCGGTTGTAGAGTCGGCCTTAAATCCAAATGCACGTTCTCGCATGGGCGCAACGGGATTGTGGCAATTTATGTATCAAACAGGTAAATTATATAATTTAGAGGTAAGTTCCTATATAGATGAACGATCAGATCCTTTCAGGGCTACAGAAGCAGCTTGTATGTATTTGGAAAATTTATATCAAATGTATGGTGATTGGAGTTTGGCCTTGGCGGCTTATAATTCGGGACCTGGAAATGTTTCCAAAGCCATCAGAAGATCTGGAGGAAGTACCAATTATTGGAATATTCGTAAATATTTACCTGGAGAAACTGCCGCTTATGTACCAGCATTTTACGCAACCTTATACATTTTTGAATTTGCAAATGAACACAACTTAAAAGCCAAAGAAAACGCTATTTCGTACTATGCTACGGATACCGTTCTAGTAAAAAGACAGTTGACTTTTGCACAAATTAACGAGACATTAAACGTTGATATTGAAGTGCTAAAATTTTTAAACCCGCAATACAAACTGGAAATCATCCCTTATGTGAAGGATGAAAAACATGTGTTGACTTTACCCATAAAAGATAACGGAAATTTCGTGAGTAATGAAAAATTGATTTATGCCTATGCTGATATTGAAGATGCAAAACGAGAAAAGCCAATTCCGGAATATGTAGAAATGAGTTCTATGATTACGCATAAAGTGAAAAGTGGTGAATATTTAGGAAAAATAGCTGCAAAACATGGAGTTGCTGAAAGTAGCTTAAAACGTTGGAACAACTTAAAAAGCACCAGATTACAAATTGGTCAAAAATTAGTGATTTATCCAAAAAATCCGAAGCCTGTTGTTGCCGTAAAAACTACTCCAGCTAAAAGCAATCAAGAGGAACATACTTTTTATATTGTAAAACTAGGAGACTCTTTATGGTCTATCGCAAAAAAATATTCAAATGTTTCTGTACAAAACATTAAAGAATGGAACAATATTTGGAGTGTAAAAAGTCTAAAACCTGGAATTAAATTAAAAATATTTAATTAATGAAACGAGCATGTCAAATTTTGATACACAGCAGAATGATTAATGGCGAACTGCATCTGTACCAATAAAAAATAAAATATAAACAGATGAAACGAGCATGTCAAATTTTGATACACAGCAGAATGATTAATGGCGAACAGCAGCTGTACCAATAAAAAATAAAATATAAACAGATGAAACGAGCATGTCAAATTTTGATACACAGCAGAATGATTAATGGCGAACAGCAGCTGTACCAACAGAAAAATAAAATGTAAACAGATGAAACGAGCAGGTCAAATTTTGATACACAGCAGAATGATTAATGGCGAACATCAGCTGTAACAATAAAAAAATAAAAATTAAACAGATGAAAA
>JAQVGD010000090.1 GCA_028696945.1 Lutibacter sp. | reverse complement strand
CCCAAAAAAGAAATGGTATGGTGCCATTGTACAATTGGCACAGCAAACTTATTCGCTAAATTTTTAACCCATTCAAACTTTCTGTATAAAAATGGGGTTATAATTAAATAAATAATCAAAACAACGGTTAAAAGTTGGCTGAAAATTAATTTATTTATTTTGGTTTCACCAATTACCATATTGTGTAAATTGGTTTCTCCCTGCGCATTATTTTCTAAAAAAAAGGCAGAAGATTCTACATTAAAAATACGTTGCCCCCAAGAAATTTCTTCTCCTGCACCGAAAAAAAAGACCAAAGCCATCGCCAAAATTCCAACTTTCCAGAAAAAATCTTTGTATTTAAAAAGTTTGAAAAATCGAAATAGCAAAAGCAAACTTGCACTTAATAAAAATATAGCAGAACCATTTTCAACAAAACCGTCTTCTACCGTATAAACTTCATCAAAATAGGTGAGATCTGTGTTTGCAAAGTAAATTCCCAATCCGAATATGACTATTAAAAATAAATAGGCGACTTTATCAATGTTGGTAAGTGTTTTCATAAATATTTGTGTTTTTATATGCTAGGTATTTATTGTATTTGTTAAAAGTACTACTTTTTTGAAACTAAATAAAATTCCCTAATTAATCTGTCTTTATTCTTTGAGCCAACATTTAAGTTATAGGTGTCAATTAATTCGAAATTGTAATCTTTGTTCAATTGAGATTTAATAATTTCTTTATCATCATTCATGAGCAACAATCCAAAATTTGGTTCTGGAGGAGTTTTCAATAAGCCATTTTTATAAATATCCGTTAAAATACCATTATAATCCCAAAGCAATTCGGGCGCGGTTTCACCAATTGAGTAGGTGGTTATATTATTGGTTTTTTCAAATTGATGCAGAGAATTTATGGATTTAAATGCAATATTTTTATTAAGACTTTTTGAGAGTGGCAATCCAAAAGCAGCTAAAGAAACCATAAATAAAATAGTCAAATAAAACACAGATTGGAATTTTTTTAAATACAGATTTCTTATAAGTAGAATTCCTATTAAAAGTGTTGCCATTGAAGTTAATACATAACTAAAAAGATGGTTCTGCAACCCGTCTTTTAACAAAAAGAACAAGGCAAAAGGTACTGAAAGGCTTATTACGGCAATCAATCCAAAATTAAAATAAACGGGAATAGTTTCTGCTTTTCGTTTTAATTCAGAAAAATTTGAAATTAGATATTGTATGTAAAATCCAGTATTTAGGGCCAAAGGAATAAGTGCAGGAACCAAATATCGCGCTTTTTTTTCAGGAATCAACGATAATAAAATTACTGCGGCAATCGTCCACCAAAAAGAGAATTGATAGGCTTTTTTATGTTCAACGCGCTTTATTAAATAGGGATAAAGTAAACTGATAAATGCGGGAATTGCCCATAAACCTGATTGGATAAAAAAGTTCCAGTAATAATAAAATGCTTTTATATTATAACTGCTCCAATTTTCAGTTTCTCTTGTGGCAATTTCCAAAAATGCTTTTGGATCGGCCAATCTTACATACAAAAACCACCAGCCTCCAACTGCTATAAATAAAATTAAGAACGCCATTAATGGAAGAAATCTCACTTTTAAGTTTTTAAATTTAAACACAATTCCGTAAGAAATCAAAAAAGGCAAAAATAGGGCATATAATGATACTGGTCCTTTGCTCATTATAGACAATCCGACAAAAAAAGCAGCCAATAAAGCGTTTTTCCAAAGGACGTTTTTCTCTTCAAAAAAGAGGAATAAAAAATAGAGTCCAGCAAGCATAAATCCGTGCGCAAAAATATCCCAAGGCGCTTCAATAATAATGGCGAAAATATAAAATGAAGTTACCAAAATTAAACTGTTATTTAAACTTTGAATTTTAGAAAGCTTCAAACTCAAAGACAAATAATAAATGCAAAATCCTGAAAATAACACCATCAATGCTGCAGGAAGCCTTAGTGCAAAAACATTATTTATGCCAAAAAGCATTCCTGAAACGGCAGTTAACCAAGTTGGTAAAGGTGGTTTTTGATAACGTGCTTCCCCATTCATCGTTGTTAAAATCCAGTGGTTATCTTGCGCCATTTCACGTGCCGAAATAAAATTACGGGCTTCCATAATGGTAATGTTTGGCACTTCCAAATGAACCAAAAGCAGTAGTAAAACAACACAGGATAACAGGGCTAAAGGATATTTTTCAAAAATCTTTATCATTTTAAGTTATGGTTGACTAAGGGATTAATAATATACTTCAAATTTTTTAAAATTCATTTTGTGTTTTAATTTTTGTTGAAACAATATCAAAGTATCTGGAAGCGTTTCTTTTTTTAATTTAATAAGAAAGGTAGGTTTTTCTTTTGTTGAAATAGACAATATCCTGTTCCTGTCCTTTTTATCAAAATAATTGATTAAATACTTTTTCCATTTGTCGTTTTTCTGAAATTGAACTTCTCTCTGAGTTGTATAACGTCCGTTGTTAATGGTTGTTATTTCTTCGTCTAAATAAAAAGAAAGCGAAGGCAATAAATAATTATAAACAAATACCTCACTATTATTGTTGGAATGAGCTTTAATAAATTCGGCCATTGGTTTTACCGAGTTTATATTGAGTTCATTTTCTTTAAAGACATGAATTGAAGTAAATAAAATTGAAAGGATAAACAATACGCCTAAATAGCCAGGTTTTAAATAATTGGTATTGTATATAAATTTGTTCAAAAGCAAAGAAAGCAATCCGAATACCAACAAATTAATTAGGGCATACGTTAAATTTATTGAAATATCCGTATCTAAAAAAAATAGCATAACTACCGATGAAGCAATTAATAAAATAAGTACTACATATAAATTTGAAATACTTTTTATGACCTTTTCTTGGCATTTGCTTAAAAAGTTAGCCGAGTAAATTGCCAATATAAAAAACAGGGGCAATACGTATAGAACAAGTTTGGATGTTGATAATGATAATATTGTAAAAAATACTAGGAAGGTAATAAGTAAAATCAAGTTTGTTCCTTTTTCTTTAATGATGGATTTTAAGTTGCTTTTTAAATAAAATATCAAATAAAATAGCCAGGGAATCCCAATAAAAGGCATTATTAACAAGTAATACCAAAAAGGTTTACCTCTCCTGAATTTATTTTCTGAAACTCTTTCTACCAATTGATTGTAAAAGAAATAATCGAATAACCCTTCGTTTTTAACAATTACAGCGATATACCAAGCCGATGAAATTCCCAAGAATAACAGAAAACCAAGAAATTGATGAATTGAAATTTCAATTTTTTCTTTGTTAATTATTTTATATGAAGCAATAAAAGATATGGGAATTATAAGTCCAACCGGACCTTTGGTTTCAATAATTAAACCCAAAAAAAAGTAAAACAGGTATAAGAAATATGTTTTTGAATCTTGTTTATATCGCAGCCAAAAATAGCCTCCAGCCAACATAAAAGTTGTTAAAAAAGCATCTGTTGTTAAAGTTCTAACCGCAATGATTGTAATAGGAAAGGAAAAATAAATCAGAGATGCCGCAAAAGCTATTTTTTTATTTTTATAGAGAAGTAATGTTATTTTATAAACCAAAAAAATTTGAAATACCAATGCCAATTGCATAAAAAAACGAGCGCCAAATTCATTAATTCCAAAAATTTTGTAACTCAGTGCGGTTATATAATAAGTTACAGGTGGTTTCTGAAAATGTTTGATGCCCAATAAAGTTGGATTTAAAAAATTGTTGTTTAAAACCATTTCTTTTGCTATGGTTGCGTACCGGGCTTCACTACTTTCTGTTAATCCCCAACTTCCCAACATTAAAATAAGAGATACAAAAGCAATGGTTAAAAAAATATATAATTTATTACGCATAAGAAAATGAATAAATTTCTAAACTTGTTTTTTTAGGATAATAATATTTCTGATATAAATAATGGAACCTAAAAAATGTCCCAATAACAACACTGGATCTCTTCTTAAAACGGCATAAGTTAAAATCATTCCTGAGCCTATTAAACTAAGTAACCAAAATCCGAATGGTAAAACAGATTCCTTACTTTTTTCTGAATAAATCCATTGGTAAACAAATCTAAGGGTAAAAACAATTTGTGCAAAACTTCCAAGCAGCAACAACCAAAGGGGAATCGCGTCATTTTGAAATAGTTTGGCAATATCGTAGGTATTATTGTTATAGGAGTAAACAACCAGTAATACAGGGAATATCCATAAAAATATTCGCAGCGTTTGTGGTGCTTTTTTCCATTCTCCTTGCAATTGTAAATTTCTGATGTAAATAAAGTAAGTAAGCGTCTGGCCTAACATAATAGAAAAATCTTCCCGTAAATAACCGTAAATAAATAAAAGAAAGGAGGCAAACAGGCTTAATTTCCAAAAAAGAGAAGGTGTTAAAACCTTTTTGTTTTTTTCAGATAAAATCCATTGCAAAATAAGCCTTCCCGAAAATATCAGCTGCGCTAAAAAACCAACAGAATAAATAATCCAGTTACTCATTACCCTTTTTTAGCTATTTTGTAATTTAAGTATTTCTTCTTCATCCATAAATAGGCAAAACAATCGATGAGCGGACCAACCAATCGATTCCATAAACCGTATTTTGCCACACCTGCAATTCTTGGAAAATGTTGCACGGGAATTTGTTTTATTTTGCCGTTTTGCAATAAAATCATCGCTGGCAAAAATCGATGCAATCCATTAAACATTGGAATATTTTTAGCGAATTCAGTTTTAATTACTTTCAACGGACAGCCAGTATCATCCATGCCATCGTGCGTAAAAGAACGTCTTATTACATTGGCAATTGTGGATGACATATTTTTTACAAAGGAATCTTTTCTATTGGCTCTCACGCCAGTTACCAAATCGTATTCGCCAATTTCTTTCAATAATAAATTAAAATCTTCCGGGGCAGTTTGTAAATCTGAATCGATATAACCAACCAATTCTGCATCCACATTTTTAAATCCAGCTGCAATGGCGGCACTTAACCCACAGTTTTGTTCAAATGAAATATACGAGAAATCGGGATTGTTAGCGCAAATTTCTTCGATTAATTGCTGGCTTTTATCGGTACTGCCATCATTCACAAAAAGAATGTTGGTTTTTTTTGTAGCTATTTTTGTGTAGTTGGTAAGTTCCAGTTCCACGCGTTTTAAATTATCCTCTTCATTGTAAACAGGAACAATTATTGTAAATTCGTATTTCATTATTTTTGGGCCAATTTTAGTAATTCTTCGGCGGCTTTAAAGGGGGTTGTTTTCAATTTTTGGATGTCTTTCAAGTATTTTTTTAATGCTTCCTTAACGGCTGGCTTGTTGTAAAAATTGTTTTTCAGTTGTTGATTAATGGTTTCCAGTAGCCAATAGTTGTTTTGTTCATTTCTTCGTTTTTCAAAATAGCCATTCGACTTTGTTAAACTCAAATAATCCTCAATTATTTTATAGACAGTGTCAATTCCTTCATTAAAAAAAGCGCTGCAAGTGGTTACTTGAGGCTGCCAATTGCTTTCTTTTAAAGGATAAAGATGCAAGGCTCTCGAAAATTCTGCTTTTGCCAAATTGGCTCGCTTTACATTGTCTTGGTCGGCTTTGTTAATGACAATAGCATCGGCCATTTCAATAATTCCTCTTTTAATTCCTTGTAATTCATCACCAGCTCCAGCCAATTTTAACAATAAAAAGAAATCGACCATAGAATGTACGGCAATTTCACTTTGGCCAACGCCCACTGTTTCAATAATAACAGTATCAAAACCTGCAGCTTCGCATAAAATAATTGTTTCACGGGTTTTTTGTGCCACACCGCCCAAGGATTCGCCGCTTGGAGAAGGGCGGATATAAACATTTGGATCTTTTACCAGTTCTTCCATTCGGGTTTTATCGCCCAAAATGCTTCCTTTATTAATAGAACTGCTTGGATCGATGGCCAAAACAGCTACTTTTTTTCCTTTTTCGGTAAAATATTTTCCAAAAACTTCAATAAAAGTGCTTTTCCCGACCCCTGGAACGCCTGTAATACCAATTCTTACCGATTTATTTGCAAAAGGCAAACACTTTTCAATAATTACATTTGCTTTTGTCTGATGTTTTGGATTGGTGCTTTCAATTAAAGTAATGGCGCGACTTAAATAAGAAATATCACCTGCCAATATTTTTTCAACAAACACTTTTTCAGTGGGTTGCACACTTCTTTTGAGCTTTATTTGTTTTATGGAATGGTCACTAACGGAAGAAGGCGGTTTTATGCCTTCAACCTCATGCAAGGCAGATTCTAATAACTTTTTTTTACGCATTTATTGACTGTTCAATATGTTGGTAAATTTAAAATATTTATTTGGAAAAAATAATTCGAATAAAGTTATAGAAAATTTGTGATTTTGTGTCGTTAATTTATACTTATTCAGGCTTTAATAAATAAATAGAACTTTTAAAATTGGAATCCATAAGTTTCATTTTGGCAAAATATTCTTTTGGAAAATCTTTTTTTCTTTTATTTGAAAGTATAAAAAACAACTTATTGCCACTTCTTAGAATGGAATTTATTTCCTCTGGGTATGTAATTTTTTTTGCTTTTCCATCGGAATAAAACTGTCCGGAATAGGATTTTGTTTTCCAATAATACAGTTCTTCATTTTTGTTGAAATCAATTTGTTGGTTTTCGATGAGATATTTGTCGGAGTTCATGTAAAAATCTAATTTATCAGTTAAAAAGGTGCCAAAAAACAGCAAAATCGCCACTGCCGGAAAAATGGAGCTAACAACCAATAAAGTATTTTTTTTCTGATAATCTTTCCACCAATGAATCATTAAAAGTGCTATTGGAATGGTTACCGGGAGAATGTAGGTGTGTAAAATGTTTTTTGAAATTGTAAAAAACAACGGTGTCCAAAACAACCAAAATACCAGATAAGAAACATAGTTGTCTTTGAAAATTGTTTTCCTTTCTTTCCATATTTTATACAAAACAATTTGAATCCAGGGAAATGCAAAAGCGAGTAAAAACACCCAAATCATTCCGAGTGGCTGTGAGTGGCCGCTACCGTACAAATCGCCTTTCCATCCTGGAACTAAAAATCGGTTAAAATGTTCGCCAATGATAAAGTAATTCAAAAATCCCGGAGATCTATTTTCTGCCAAAATATACCAGGGAATTGAAATTGCTGCGGTAATTAAGATTCCAGTAAACCACGGCAATTTTAAATAAATGGATTTAGGAGATATTTTTTGAAGAAGTATCCATAGAAAAATAGGAGGAACCGTTAAAACCAAAATAATAGGGCCTTTTGACAGAAATCCCAATCCGAGTGCAATAAAAAACAAATAATTCCAAATAGAATATTTTTCGTTTTGCATCGCTTTATAAAAGGAAATCATAATCAGCGCAATGCTAAAAGCCAAAGCGCTATCCGTTGAAACAACGCCTGCATGAATCAGAAATTCGGGCATAGTCAACAAAATAAAAGCAGGCAAATAAAAGGAAATGCCTTCTTTTTTTACCAGTTTTCCTAAAACAATCAACAATACAACCGCCAATAAAAATGATGGAAACCTTGCAGCCATTTCGCTTAGCCCAAAAGTTTCAAAACTCAATGCGGAAAGCCAGGTTGACAAAGGTGGTTTTGCCCAAAATGGGATGTCATAATCTATGTGCAGCACCACCCAATTTTTGGTTTCGTACATGATTCTGGCAATTTCGCCATAGCGCGATTCAGTTTTGTCTAATAATGGAATTGCAGCGGTTAGAACAAGTCGGAATAATGCGATTACAATCACTGAAATCAATAAATAAAATGAGGTGTTTTTATAATTTTTTAAGGACATTTTAAGAAGTGTTTACCTTTTTTTATAATAATTTCCGATTTACTACTTTGTTAATTTGGAATAAATCGATCCAAAGTTTAAAGAAATAGGATGTTTTTACTTTTGAATCGCCAGTATCTATCCATTTTAACAATGGTACTTCCAACATTTTTTTCAATACATTTTCGCGTCCGTAAAACTTGATGATCCTGTCAAAAATTTCCACATCAAATAGCCATTTTGAAATAAAAGGTTCCTTAAAAACAATTGTCGCCAATTCTTTTGAAAAAACTTTACACCCACACTGTGTATCATAAACGTCTAGCCTTAAAATAGTGGAAATACGGGTGGCTATAATTCTGCCAACAACAAAACGAAGGTAATTTCTTTCAATAACAGCACCAATTCTTTTTATTCTTGAGCCAAAAACAAAGGTAATTTTGTTATTTAAATAATGGGTCATTGCCAAACATTCTTCCAATGAAGTTGCCAAATCGGCATCTAAATAAGCGATATAACCAAAATGATGGTTTTCATTGCAAAAATGCATGCCATTTCTTATTGCCTCGGCTTTTCCCACATTTTTGACTAAATTGTGAACAACAACCTGTTTAGGGGAATTATTTCTCAAACCTTCAATAATTTTCAGCGTATTGTCTGTTGAGCCATCATTGACAAAGCAGATTAAAATATCTTTATTTTCTTCAATAAAGTGGCTATATTTTTCTATAATTAAGCCTTTTTCTTCATTGTAACAAGGAATTACAATACAAATATTATTTTTTACGGCGGACAAATTGTACATTCAGGCTTTCTGCTTAGTTGAAATCAAGTATAAATTGAATTTAAAATTTGCGGTAAATTTAATTTATTTATTAAGATAAAATAATAATTGTTTAAATAATGTTTACACGCTGTTTGTCATAAGGTTACATAAATTATAAATTTTGAATTTCGAATTTTTCCGTCTTCGGACTTCCGTCTTCGGTCTTCCGTCTTCGGTCTTCCGTCTTCGGTCTTCCGTCTTCCGTCTTCGGTCTTCGGACTTCGGACTTCTCAATTTTTAATTATTCATTCCTCATTCAATTTGCGTTCAGGATTTTTAGTATATTTACGCTTTTAAATTAAGGAAAGTTTTAATGGGATTATACAAAACAAATCAACTAAAAATATACAATTCTTTAAGCAAGTCTAAAGAAATTTTTAAACCCATTGTTGAAGGAAATGTTGGCATGTATGTATGTGGACCAACAGTTTATAGCAATGTCCATTTGGGAAATGTGCGAACTTTTATGTCTTTTGATTTGGTTTTTCGTTATTTAAAACATTTGGGATATAAAGTGCGTTATGTGCGTAATATTACCGATGCCGGACACCTAGAAAATGATGCCGATGAAGGCGAAGACCGCATTGCCAAAAAAGCGCGGTTGGAAAAAATTGAACCGATGGAAGTGGTGCAACGCTATACGGTCGATTTTCATGAAACACTTCAAAAAGTCAATAATTTACCGCCGAGTATTGAGCCTACCGCTACTGGACATATAGTTGAGCAAATCGAAATTATTAAGGATATTTTAGCCAAAGGAATGGCTTATGAAGTAAATGGGTCTGTGTATTTTGATGTGTTAAAATACAATGAAACAGAACATTATGGAATTCTTTCTGGCAGAAATATCGAAGATTCCGTTCACAATACACGTGAATTGGACGGACAATCAGAAAAGAAAAATCCGCAGGATTTTGCGCTTTGGAAAAAAGCTGAAGAAAAACATATTATGCGTTGGCCTTCGCCTTGGGGAGAAGGTTTTCCTGGTTGGCATTTGGAATGTACTGCCATGAGCACCAAATATTTGGGAGAAACATTTGATATTCACGGTGGCGGAATGGATTTGAAATTTCCGCATCACGAATGTGAAATAGCGCAATCTAAAGTGAAAAACAAAGTGAATCCAGTAAATTATTGGATGCACGCGAATATGCTGATTTTGAACGGACAAAAAATGGCAAAATCGACAGGAAATTATATCTTGCCCAATGAGATTTTTACGGGTAAAAATAACATATTAAGCAAAGCCTTTTCACCAAGTGCCACACGGTTTTTTATGATGCAGGCACATTATCGCAGTGTGTTGGATTTTTCGAATGATGCTTTGGAAGCTGCTGAAAAAGGCTATATAAAATTGATGGAAGCCATAAATAAATTAGATAATATTGAAGCTAGCAAAGAATCATCCATCAATATTAGCGAATGGGAACAAAGATGCTACGGTGCGATGAACGATGATTTTAACAGTCCGGTGTTAATCGCCAATTTATTTGAAGCTGTGAAATATGTGAATTTATTGCTTGAAAAAAAAGAAACTATTTCCACAACTGATTTAGAAGAATTTAAGAATTTGATGAACACTTTTGTTTTTGATATTTTAGGACTGCAAAACAATTCAGAAGAAAACGCCTGCGATAAATTAGATGGTGTTGTTGAAATGCTGATAAAAATGCGTAAAGAAGCCCGTGATAATAGAGATTGGACACTTTCCGATAAAATTAGAGATGAACTCGCGGATTTAGGAATCCAGTTAAAAGATGGAAAGGAAGGAACCACATTCTCTGTAAATTAAATTGAAGACAATTACCAAAATATTGGCAGTTCCGTTTATTTGGCTCGTAAGGTTTTATCAGGCAGCAATTTCACCTTATTTGCCATCAAGTTGCCGATATTCGCCAACGTGTTCACAATACACTGTTGAAGCGTTAAAAAAGCATGGAATTATTAAAGGAGGCTGGCTTTCAATTAAAAGAATTGTTAGCTGTAATCCTTGGGGTGGACACGGGCATGACCCGGTTCCATAAAAAAGTTAAAAGTTAGATATTAAAAGTTAGATATTAAAAGTTGAGTCCACTATGAAAAGTGGCTAATGCTAAAAAATCAGTTTTCCCCAACTCTAAAGAGCAATGTCATTAAGTTAAGGGAATATTTGTCATTCCGACAAAGGAGGAATCACATCAAATAGCTTAACATGATGAGATTCCTCGTACCTCGGAATGACAAAATAAAGGCGTTAAAGTCTTAACTTAATGACATTACCCTAAAGGGTGACTGATTTTCAGCAACTTCTCCCTTTAGGGTAGGGGTAAAGTTTGCTGAAAATTGAATATTTAACTTTTTGGAGTGGGTTCAATATTAAAAGTTAGAAATTGAAAATTAAGAATTTAACTAAAAACAAACTCCCTTTCTCCCGATAGCTATATGGATGGAAAGGGTTGGGAATAGAATAAAACTAAACAAATCAACTAATAAACGTATAAACAACTAAACAAAAATGATACTACTTCAAATAGATTGGAATCCCGCACCTGAAATTTTTAAAATTGGCTCATTCGCCATTCGTTACTACAGTTTAATGTTTGTAATTGCCTTTATGTTTGGCTTATATTTAATGAAAAAGATATTCATCAATGATAATATCTCCATTGAAAAATTGGATTCATTATTTATTTACACCATTATAGGAACCTTATTGGGTGCAAGAATTGGACATTTTCTGTTTTATGAACCTGAATTTTTATTCAGAAAACCATTAGAAGTGTTGCTTCCTTTCCGTTTTTCGCCAAAATTTCAATTTACGGGTTATGCCGGTTTGGCTAGTCACGGTGCTGCTATTGGGATAATTACCGCCATGTATTTTTACAGCAAAAATGTGTTGAAAAAGCCAATACTGTTTATTTTAGACAGGGTTGTCATTCCAGTTGCCATAGCTGGTGTTTTTATCAGATTGGGAAATTTAATGAATTCAGAAATTATAGGAAAACCATCAAATTCCGATTACGGTTTTATCTTTAGAAGATTGGGGGAAGATTTTCCACGCCATCCTTCACAATTGTACGAAGCGGTTGGGTATCTTCTGGTATTTATTCTCCTTTGGTTCGTCTATTGGAAAACCGATAAAATGAAGAAATTAGGCTATCTTTTCGGATTGTTTCTTACGTTGCTTTGGTCGGTTCGATTTTTTGTAGAATTTTTCAAGGAAAAACAAATTGAAGGTGGCGAAAATTGGATGTTCGGACTCAATACCGGACAGGTTTTAAGTATTCCGCTTATTCTTATTGGTTTGTATTTTATGTTTCGAAAAACAAAGGAGGAAACTAAATAAGATTGAAGGCGGCTCTGTTCAACTGCGCTCAAGGTGTTGGGTTTAAGATTAAAATGTTAGTTTATGATGAGTGTATTTATTGAAAATGAAGTCTTCGAAAAAATTGATTATTCAAAAATAAAATTGGAAAAAGGAGAATATGACAATTGTACTTTTGTAAATTGTTTATTTTTAAATTCCGATATTTCCGGGATTACTTTTATGGAATGTGAGTTTGAAAATTGCAATTTCAGCAATACCGAACTTAAAAATACATCATTTAAATCGGTAATTTTCAAAAATTGTAAATTATTGGGACTTCATTTTAATCATTGCAATGCTTTTTTATTGGCGCTTAGCTTTGAAGAATGTCACTTAAACATCGTTTCTTTTTATAAAATGAAACTCAAAAATACCAAATTCAACAAATGCAAACTTCAGGAAGTTGATTTTACGGAATCCGACTTAACCAATTCAATATTTAACAATTGCGATTTAATCGGAAGCGTTTTTAATACCACAATTTTAGAAAAAACCGATTTTAGAACTTCGTTTAATTACAGTATTGATCCAGAAATAAATCGAATAAAAAAAGCCAAATTTTCCTTGCAAGGCGTAATTGGTTTGTTGGGGAAATATCAGATTGAAGTGGAGTGATTTTAACACTTTGGATGATTAAATTAATTAATTTTTAATACTTTTATTACCATTCTCAAAATAAATAAGATTTAATTAAATTCCTTTACTATTTTTACGATTAAATTAATTGTTATATGAAACTATTTTTAAAATGTGAT
>JAQVGD010000089.1 GCA_028696945.1 Lutibacter sp. | reverse complement strand
CATCACCAGCTACTTTAATGGATTTATCGCAAACAATACCACCCAAAGCAATTACGGCAATTTCGGTTGTTCCACCTCCTATATCAATAATCATGTTTCCTTTAGGCTGCATAATGTCAATACCAATACCAATTGAAGCCGCCATAGGTTCATGAATCAAAAAAATTTCTTTGGCGTTCATATGTTCAGCAGAGTCAATTACAGCACGTTTTTCAACTTCGGTGATTCCTGAAGGAATACAAATTACCATGCGTAATGAAGGTGCAAAAAATCGCTTTTTAATACTTGGAATGTTTTTTATAAACTCTTTAATCATCTGTTCCGAAGCTTCAAAATCGGCAATTACGCCATCTTTTAAAGGACGGATTGTTTTAATATTTTCATGTGTTTTTCCTTGCATTAAACTGGCTCTTTTACCAGTTGCAATAATTTTCCCAGAGCTTCTGTCTCTTGCAACTATTGACGGCTCGTCCACCACTACTTTGCCTTCGTGAATAATCAGTGTATTGGCAGTGCCTAAATCAATTGCAATGTCCTCGGTCATAAAGTCGAAAAAACCCATATTTTTTTATTATTTTTTAAATTTGAAATTTCACAAAGTTACTTAAATTAGTGTTTAAAATGACGTGTGCCCGTAAATATCATCGACATTTTATGTTCATTGCAATAATCAATCGATAATTGGTCTTTAATTGATCCTCCTGGCTGTATTACCGCAATAATTCCCTCATTATTAGCAATCTCCACACAATCTGGAAACGGAAAAAAAGCATCACTTGCCATAACCGCTCCATTTAAATCGAACTTGAAATGTTTGGCTTTCACAATTGCTTGATTTAAAGCATCAACTCGGCTGGTTTGACCAGTTCCACTTGCAAAAAGTTGTTTATTTTTAGCCAATACAATGGTATTTGACTTGGTATGTTTACAAATTTTCGAGGCAAAAAGCAAATCTTCCAGCTCTCTATCGGTTGGATTATTTACTGTTACAAAGTTCACAACGTCCACATTATCTGATTTGTTGTTTTTATCTTGAAAAAGAACACCATTTAATGCAGTTCTATATTGCGTATTAGGCAATTCAATAGCTTTTTGAACTAAAATAATTCTATTCTTTTTGCCTTTTAAAAGTGCTAGTGCATCTGAATTGAACCCGGGCGCAATCACAACTTCACAAAAAAGTTCGTGAATTTCCTGCGCAGTTTCCAAATCGATTACTTTATTTGAAATTAAAACACCGCCAAAAGCCGAAGTTGGATCGGCAGCTAAAGCATCCAAATAAGCTTGTTTTAAAGTAGCCCTTTGTGCTACACCGCAAGCATTGTTATGTTTTAAAATGGCAAAAGTAGGTTCGTCATTTTTAAACTCATTCATTAAATTTATTGCTGCATCAACATCCAATAAATTGTTGTAAGAAAGTTCTTTTCCGTGAAGTATGTCGAAAAGATCTTCTAAATTTCCAAAAAAGTAACCTCTTTGGTGCGGATTTTCTCCATAACGCAAAACGGAAACTTTATCAAAACTTTGCCGAAATGCCAATTCGTCTTCATTTAAATAGTTAAAAATAGCACTGTCATAATGGCTGGAAACTGCAAATGCTTTTGCGGCAAAATTTTTGCGTTGCGCCAAAGTTGTTTCGCCTTTTGATGCTGAAAGTATTTCTAAAAACTCATCATATTGATTGAGTGATGAAACACAAAATACGTCGTTAAAATTTTTTGCAGCGGCTCTTATCAACGAAATACCGCCAATATCAATTTTTTCAATAATATCTTCTTCTGAAGCACCACTGGAAACAGTTTTTTCAAACGGGTACAAATCGACAATTACAATGTCAATTTCAGGAATTTCATATTGCTTCAACTGCAAAATATCATTTTCATTTTCTCTTCTTGATAAAATTCCTCCAAAAACTTTTGGATGCAATGTTTTAACCCTTCCTCCCAAAATTGAAGGATATGAGGTTAAATCTTCAACTGGTATTACGCTAACGCCTAATTCCTTAATGAATTTTTCAGTGCCACCCGTAGAATAAATTGTAATGTTAAGGTCGTTTAACTTTTGAATGATTGGCATCAAACCGTCTTTGTGAAATACTGAAATCAGAGCCGTTTTTGCTTTTTTTGAGTTACCCATAAGTTATCTTTGTAAATGTTTGGCAAAGCTACTAATAATCAATAGCCTAAACAACACAAAATAACCATAAAATTTCCTAAATTCTTTTTAATTTTTTGATAAAAATCTGACATCTTTTCGCAATAGTTTTTGAAAGTATTTTTGCTAAAAATCTTATTCAGAAAAGAAATTTTTAGATAAAGTGTTTAATTTAGTCATTGTTTCTGAGGTTTTTTAACAATGAAAAATATATTTATGGAGGTTGTTTATTTTAATTGTGCCACTTTTTCACACACAAATTCTAGAAACAATTCATCGGCTTCAGAAAAAGGATTCGTAATGTGGGAATCGATGTCAATTTGTCCCACATTTTCTCCATTTACAAAAATGGGAATCACAATTTCACTTTTTACTTTAAATCCGCAGGAAATATAATTGTCTTGAGCCATAACATCTGGAACCACAAAATTTTTATTGCTGATTGCCACTTGTCCGCATATTCCTTTTCCGAATGGAATGATAATATGTTCGGTTGGCTCGCCGGCAAATTCAGCCAATTTTAATTCGGCTTTATCATCGTTTTTAAAATAAAAACCCACCCAATGGTAATAATCAATTTCTTGTTTCAGGTAATCGCAAATTGCCTGACGCTTTTCTGAAACTGATTGGTTGCTCTTTGTAATAGCGGTTATAGATTCTTTTAGTTGAGGAATATTCATATTAATTTGTAATTTTATACAAAATTAAAATTCTTTTTTTGTGAAAGGCAATAAAACGGTAGTATTATTCTTAATAAAATTTTTTGGTTCTTATTTGCTGCTGTTTTTGTTGTATTCCTTATATTTAAATAAAACGCAAAATGAAATAGCGCCATTTACATGCGCACCAATCACCAAAAACGTTGCCGAACAAACACAATATTTGTTAGACATTTTTGGATATCCGACAGAAATAAAACAAGATACCGAGACACTTGCCGTGAAATTATTTATTAACGGAAAATTTACCGCTTTTATAGTAGAAGGCTGTAATGCCATTAGCATCATCATCCTATTTATCGCTTTTATCATTGCTTTTGCAGGGAAATTTAAAACGACCCTTTTGTATATTTTGTTTGGAAGTTTGCTTATTTATATCACAAATATTGTTCGAATTGCAATTATTTCGATTGCACTTTATGAATATCCGCAATATCAGAGTGTGTTGCATGAAATTATATTTCCGTCCATTATTTATGGAATTACCTTTTTGCTTTGGTTTGTTTGGATTCGCAATTTTTCAACCTTGAAAAAATGAGAAAATCTGTTCAAATACTTTTAATTGTTGTACTGTTTTTAATGCTCATTTCAATTCGCGCTTTTCTGCAACCTTATTTTTACGATCCGCTTTTGAATTATTTTAAACATGATTATTTAAACGATTCCATTCCTGAACTGAATTTCGGCGCATATTTTTTGAACTTATTTTACAGATATGCCTTAAATTCTATTATCTCATTGATTATTATTTATTTGATTTTCAATGATTTAAAAATACTCTATTTTTCAATCAAATTTTACATTCTTGCTTTTATGGCATTGAGCCTGATACTTTTTATGCTTTTAAAATTTAATGTGACACAAAATTATTTGTTGATTTTTTACGTTCGCCGATTTTTAATTCAGCCTTTGTTTGTTTTTATTTTATTACCTGCTTTTTATTATCAGAATTTGAAAGGTGGGAAGTGAGAAGACGGAAGGCGGAAGTTTGAAGACGGAAGTCGGAAGACGGAAGACCGAAGGCCGAAGACCGAAGTCGGAAGACCGAAGACCGAAGATGGAAGTCCGAAGTCGGAAGACCGAAGACGGAAGACGGAAGTGAGAAGTTGGAAGACGGAAGACGGAAGACGGAAGACGGAAGACCGAAGTTGGAAGTCCGAAGTGCAAAGGAAAAATCCAAAAATCGTAATCCCGATAGCTATCGGGACGTAAATCAATGCCGCAAGCGTCACGCTCGTGCTTTTGTTAATCCTAAATTAGTAGTCGCGAGCTGGTGTTTTACGATTGTCAATTGTTACACACAAACAGGTTAAAATTTTCGAAAAACGGATAATTTGAAACGAGTTTTTATTTACACGTAAATAATTATTATATTTGCACGTATAAAGATTAAGTTATGGACACAAAATTAACATTAAAACTGAAGGTTAGCGTGATTGAGAAAGCAAAACAATACGCTAAAGAGAATAATATAAGCCTTTCAAGAATGATTGAAAACTATCTTCAAGCGATAACTGAAAGGGAAAATAAGGAAATTGAGATAAGCCCATTAGTTGAAAGTTTAACTGGAGTAATTCAAATTGATGAGAAGGATTATAGAAAAGATTATACTGATTTTTTATCTCAAAAATATTTATAATGGATAGCGTTTTAGTAGATACAAATATTGTTTTGGACTTGTTGGCTAACCGAATAGAATTTGTTGTAGAAGCTCAAGAATTATTCACTTTGTCAGATAAAAATGAAATAAAATTGTTTGTTTCCTCGCTAACTTTTGCAAATACTTATTACATTCTTTCTCAAAAAATGAAATTGAATGATGCTAGAAAAATATTACGAAAATTTAAAGTTCTTGTTGAAGTATTGCCAATGGATAATAAAATTATCGATTTATCACTCGAATCAGATTTTAATGATTTTGAAGATGCAATTCAATATTATACTGCAATTGAAAATAAGATAAGCATCATAATAACCAGAAATTTAAAGGACTTCAAAACATCAAGAATTCCTGTATTAACTGCAAAAAATTATATTGAGACTAGGAAATAGCCTGTATATCCTTTGCTGGCACAAGCGTTACAATCGTGCTTTTGTCAATCCTTTATTCGCGTAGTAACGAGTGGGAAGACGGAAGTCGGAAGTCCGAAGTCCGAAGACCGAAGTCCGAAGACGGAAGTCGGAAGTCCGAAGACGGAAGACGGAAGACGGAAGACCGAAGACGGAAGACCGAAGACGGAAGTTGGAAGGAAAAACCCAAAAATTCGTAAATCGTAAATCTTAATTCGTAAATCAATTTGCGTTAGGGATTGCAGTGGAAAACCTTTTTTAGCTTTTTCAGCTAAAAAAGTTTGGAACGAAAAGCCCGACCCCCCGCCTTTTCGGCGGGGGAAACGCCCTTAAAAATGGCAAGCAGGCTCAAAATAGTATTATTTATTTAGTTGTTTTAGAAACTAAAAAATGATTTATGATATATTTTGTAACATTCTTAGGAATTCAACGTATAATATTATAGACCCTATACATTAACAAAAAAATTATTAGCTACTACATGAGACAACTTAAAATAACGAAACAAGTTACCAACAGAGAAACAGCATCATTAGACAAGTACTTACAAGAAATTGGAAAAGTAGATTTAATTACTGCTGAAATGGAAGTGGAATTGGCGCAGAAAATTAGAGCCGGAGACCAATTGGCTTTGGAGAAATTAACAAAAGCAAACTTGCGTTTTGTGGTTTCTGTTGCAAAACAATACCAAAATCAAGGACTTACACTACCCGATTTAATAAATGAAGGAAATCTAGGATTAATTAAAGCGGCAAAACGTTTTGATGAAACCCGTGGATTTAAATTTATATCTTATGCTGTTTGGTGGATTCGCCAATCGATTTTACAGGCTTTGGCTGAACAATCTCGTATTGTTCGTTTGCCGTTGAATAAAATTGGCTCTATCAACAAGATAAATAAAATGTATGCGTTTTTGGAGCAGGAAAATGAAAGACCTCCTTCTGCTGAGGAAATTGCAAAAAAATTAGACATGACAGTTAATGACGTAAAAGAATCCATGAAAAATTCTGGCCGTCACGTATCGATGGATGCGCCTTTAATTGAAGGTGAAGATTCTAACTTATATGATGTTTTAAACATAGGCGAATCTCCAAATCCGGATAGGGTATTGCTTCATGAATCCTTAAAAGTAGAAATTGAACGCGCATTGGAAACTTTAACGCCCAGAGAAGCCGATGTTGTTCAATTGTACTTCGGTCTAGGCGATACGCACCCAATGACTCTTGAAGAAATTGGTGAAACTTTTGATTTAACGAGAGAACGTGTTCGTCAAATTAAAGAAAAAGCCATCAGAAGGCTAAAACACACTTCAAGAAGTAAAATATTAAAAACTTATTTAGGATAAAATCCGATATTTTAAATTTATATATTGAACTGGTTTATTGAATTAAAAAGAAAAACGCTTTAAATATTTGAAGCGTTTTTCTTTTTTTATTTTATAAATGATACTTTTGCACAAATAACAATCAGATAAAATGAACAAATTTATTGCTCCTTCCCTATTGTCCGCAGATTTTGGTAATTTACAACGCGATATCGAAATGATTAACAACAGTGAAGCCGACTGGTTTCATATTGATGTGATGGATGGCGTTTTTGTACCGAACATTTCATTTGGAATGCCCGTAATAAAAGCGATTAAAAAACACGCCAAAAAAACCATGGATGTGCATTTAATGATTGTTGATCCCGACCGATTTATTGAAGATTTTAAAAATGTTGGTGCTGATATTTTAACGGTTCATTATGAAGCCTGCCCTCATTTACACAGAACTGTACAAGCCATAAAAGCGCAAGGAATGAAGGCCGGCGTTGCTTTAAATCCGCACACGCCTATTGCTTTTTTGGAAGATATTATTACCGATTTGGATTTGGTGTTGGTTATGAGTGTAAATCCAGGTTTTGGCGGACAAAGCTTTATTGAAAATACCTATAAAAAAGTGAAGCAACTAAAATCATTGATTGAATTTTCTGGATCAAATGCGCTTATTGAAGTTGACGGCGGCGTAACGGATGAAAATATAGAAAAACTTTCAAATGCTGGCGTTGATGCTTTTGTGGCTGGAAGTTTTGTATTTAAAAGCAAAAATCCCTCAAAAACCATCAGCAATCTTAAAAAATTGGCAATAGGTTAATTTATCAGGTTTTTATTCATATTGTTCCATAAATACTGCTGGAAATTTGATATAATAATAAGTAATATATATTTTTACGCACTTTAATTTCATTAAAAAAATTGAGAAAATATAATCGATTTTGATTAAAGCAAAATAAAAAAACAGATGATTAATTAATATGTTCTAATTTTGTACGTTAATTTTTGTCAAAATTTCCTAAAGTGATCGCTAAGCTAAAGCATTTTTTCAATTCTAAAACACTCTTTAAATTTGCTTTCATATTAAGCTTCATAGGCTTTATTGTTTTAATTTTCGACTTTGGCTATAACCATTCTGAACCCGTTCAAGAGTTAATTAACGGCTATTACTTTATTGTTTTATCTGTTGGCGTTATCGTTACGGCAATAAGATATATTACGCTAAAAAAAAATATCAACAACAAAGTTTTTATTTTTGATGTTGCTAGTTTGTTTCTGATTATATACATTATTCTTATTCATTTTTTTTCACATGAAGCACATCATTATTTAACATTTTTATACAATGATAATTGGGTTAAATTCGCCATTCTTATAACATTTATAAGGGAATTTGCAGAACAGAAACTAATCTATAAACGAACTTTATTAAATCCCGCCCAGTTATTTATCGTTAGTTTTATGGGAATTATTTTTTTAGGCACTTTACTATTGATGTTGCCCAATGCAACCTATACTGAAATTTCATTGCTGGATGCATTGTTCACTTCTACAAGTGCCGTATGTGTTACAGGGCTTATTGTTGTGGATACTGGAAGTTTTTTTACACAGTTCGGACAAACAATTATTCTGCTTCTTATTCAAATTGGTGGTATAGGCATACTTACATTTGCCAGTTACTTTAGTTATTTCTTTAAAGGGGGATCAAATTATGAAAATCAACTGGTTTTAAGTGATTTAACAAACTCTCAAAAGTTGGGAGATGTTTTCTCAACCCTTAAAAGAATCCTTATAATTACCTTTTCCATTGAATTAATTGGTGGATTGTTAATTTATTCCAGTCTAAATAACTTGTTGCTTCCCACTTTTTTTGAACGCGCTTTTTTCTCTGCTTTTCATTCTGTATCGGCTTTTTGTAATGCTGGTTTTTCTACCTTGCCCAACAGCCTTTACGAAAGTGGATTCAGATTTAATTATGCCTTGCAATCCTACATCATTTTATTGCTTGTAATTGGTGGCTTAGGTTTTCCAATTGTGGTAAACATTTTAAAATATTCAAAATATTGGATTGTCACAAAATTTCTGCATTTTTTAAGAATCAAAAAAGATTATAAACCTTGGATTCTTAATTTAAATAGCAGAATTACTTTAATTACAACATTCTCCTTAATAATTATTGGAACCATTTTGTTCTATATAAGTGAATACAACAATACACTTGCGGAGCATACAGGTTTTGGTAAGTTTGTTACGGCATTGTTTGGAGCAACCACACCAAGAACTGCGGGATTTAATACGGTTGATATGACTGCTTTAAATTTTTTTACAATAATGATGATTTTTCTTTTAATGTGGATTGGTGCTTCACCGGCTTCCACAGGTGGTGGTATAAAAACAAGTACATTTGCAATAGCTATCCTTAATTTTTGGAGTCTTGCCAGAGGAAAAACCAGAATTGAAGTATTTAGAAGGGAAATTTCTGACATATCAGTTAAACGGGCATTTGCGGTTATTACACTATCATTGGTGGTAATTGGTTTCGGTATTATTGCCATTTCAATTTTCGACAGCAATAAAGACTTAAAAAGCATCGCTTTTGAATGTTTTTCAGCTTACAGTACCGTCGGCTTAAGCGTTGGTATTACAGCAAATTTAAGTGCGACGAGTAAATTTGTTATTATTCTAATCATGTTTATAGGAAGGGTAAGTATGTTATCTATTTTAATCGCGATGATTAAAAAAGTGAAACAAAAAAATTATCGTTATCCAACAGAAGAGATAATCATCAATTAACAAAAAAACAAGACTTAAAATGAAACGAGCATTACAAATTTTGATACACAGCAGAATGATTAATGGCGAACTGCATCTGTACCAACAAAAAAATAAAATATAAACAGATGAAACGAGCATTACAAATTTTGATACACAGCAGAATGATTAATGGCGAACTGCATCTGTACCAACAAAAAAATAAAATATAAACAGATGAAACGCCTACAACAGAATCATCTAACAGAAAAAAGAAAGATGCTAAGCGTTCCATTTGACAAATAAAAAACAATAAAAAATAGCAAATAAAACGAGCATAACAAATTTTGATACACAGCAGAATCATTAATGGCGAACTGCATCTGTACCAACAAAAAAATAAAAATTAAACAGATGAAACGCCTACAACAGAGTCATCTAACAGAAAAAAGAAAGATGCTAAGCGTTCCATTTGACAAATAAAAAACAATAAAAAATAGCAAATAAAACGAGCATTACAAATTTTGATACACAGCAGAATCATTAATGGCGAACTGCATCTGTACCAACAAAAAAAAAAATTAAACAGATGAAACGAGCATTACAAATTTTGATACACAGCAGAATGATTAATGGCGAACTGCATCTGTACTAATAAAAAATAAAATATAAACAGATGAAATATTTAATTGTAGGACTAGGAATTTTCGGTGCTTCACTTGCTGAAAAGTTAACATCTCAAGGCAATGAAGTTATTGGTATTGATACAAAAATGAATAAGATTGATGCACTAAAGGAAAAGATTTCCCATACAATTTGCATGGATGCCACAGATGAATTTACCGTATCAGGATTGCCTCTAAAAGATACTGATGTTGTGGTTGTTGCTATTGGTGAAGACCAAGGTGCAAATATTATGGTAACCGCCTTATTTAAAAACTTGGAAGTAAAGAGATTGATTAGTCGCGCCATTAATCCGCTACACGAAAAGGTATTAAAAGCCATTGGCGTTGATGAAATTGTACATCCAGAAGAAGAAACAGCCGAGCGATGGGCAAAAAAATTATGCTTAACAGGCGTGGTGGATTCTTTTGAATTAAGCGATGATTTTAGCATTGTGGAAATAAATTTACCACAAGAATATGAAGACAAAAAATTATCGGAAATTAATATTAGAAAAAAATACAATCTTTTGGTATTAACCACCATAAAAAGCTCACAGGTTAAAAGCAGTATAGGCTTCAGCAATAAAGTACATAAAGTTCAAGGCGTTGCATCTGCCGATCTTGTTCTTAAAAAAAATGATGTTTTAGTAGTTTATGGCGCAAATAAAGATATTCAATCACTGCTTAATAAAAAATCTAATTAAGGAATCAACGGTATAGAGTTTAACACCATTTAAGCATTCAAATGCCACATAAAATTTGTTTCTTTCCTGCTGGCAGGCAGGTTAAATCATATTTATTAGAGTTTAACAATTTTTATGCGTATTGTTGGCTACTTTGCTTTTGCCTAATCTATGATTTTTTTTGTATTATCTAGCTTGTATAGACATTCGTTTACTTTTGCATAATCTTCCTTGCTATCTGCAAGAACCATTAAAATATCATTTGCTTTAATTATTGTAGTACCACCTGGGCGAATATATTCTTTGTCGCGTTTTATCATTACAATAAATGCGGATTTTGGAAAATTCAAATCAACAATTCTTTTGTTTACTGAAAAGGAGTCAGGTAAAATATCGAATTCTTGCAGGGAAGATTTCGGTAGGTCTAAAAGGAGTTGGTCTATTTCGGTAATCTTTTTTACCTTTTGAGGAAGTGCCACTTTTAGCCATTTCGCAAAGATTGATAGTGTTGTTCCTTGAATTAGAATTGACGTAACCGAGATAAAAAACACGATATTGAAAATCATATTTGCTTTTTCAATTCCAGCCAAAAGAGGATAAGTTGCAAATACAATAGGAACGGCACCACGTAGCCCTACCCAAGAAATATAAAATCGTCTTTTTAGTCTCATTTTGAAAAACATGAGACTAAGTAAAACGCTTACAGGGCGAGCAACCAATATCAAGAATAATGAAATAAGCACTCCAATACCAATATATGGAACTATTTGAGATGGGAAAACAAGCAGTCCTAAAGTAAGGAAGAGAACAATTTGCATCAACCAAGCCAATCCGTCAAACATTTTTAAAATAGTATTCTTGTGTATCAGGTTCTGATTTCCGAGGTACACCGCACATATATAGATGGCAAGAAAGCCATTGCCACCAATAAAATCTGTTGCCGAAAACGTAATGAACATCAGCGCAATAACCAAAACAGAATACAGTCCTTCAAAGTCTAGCTTTATTTTGTTAATGATGAATTTACTGAGTATTCCAAATGCAAAACCTGCAATACCTCCTATAATCATTTGCTGAAAAAATAGCGGGATAACTGAATAAATACTTTGGTCTTGGTTGATTACTAAAGTTAGAAAGACAATAGTTAACACATACGCCATTGGGTCGTTACTCCCGCTTTCTAATTCTAATGTCGGTCTTAAATTTGTTTTAAGTGAGAGGCTTTTTGAACGTAAAATTGAGAACACAGCTGCTGCATCTGTTGATGAAACGATAGAACCTAAAAGCATGCTTTCATAAATAGTAAAATCGGTAATGTACCAAACAAATGTTCCAAGTGAAAGGGCTGTGAGCAAAACACCTAAGGTTGCTAAAACAAGTCCTTCTTTAAGAATGGGTTTTATGGAATTCCAATTGGTATCGAGACCTCCTGAAAACAAAATAAAGTTAAGTGAAACAATACCAATGAGTTGTGCGATTTTTGGATCATTAAAACGGATGCCGCCTATGCCTTCAGAACCAGCCAACATTCCTATTGCCAAAAAGAGTATTAAAGTTGGAACGCCAAATTTATAAGATGTCTTACCCGCTATAATGCTAATAAAAAGTAAGATTGAGCCAACTAATAGTATGTTTTCAATCGTTAAATTCATTCTTTTATTTTTCTTATATCTGTTTAGGTAAAAATACTATTTCTTATTTGTCAAATTGTAAAAAAGTTCTGTTGTTTTTTGTGTTGTCATTTACATATTAACGATCCTCAAAAGTTCCTTTTTAAAAGGCCTCTGTTTTTAATTTTGCAATTGGTGTTCCTTTTAGGCTTTCTTCAACCAAATTAGAAAGAAATATGGTAAATGGCTCAATATTTCCTTCAACACTGGCTTTTTCAAGTGAATTCATATAATTATCGCACTCCTCAACCGGAATAACTGTCCAAGGATATCCTCCTGAAGCGAGCATTACATTCATAAGAAATCTCGCCATTCTGCCATTGCCGTCCACATAAGGATGGATGTACACAAAGATAAAATGGCCAAGTACAGCTCTTACACCAGGATTTATTTCATTTTCCAATAATTCGAATAAAACCGGCATTGCATCCCTTACGGCGTCTTTGTTAAGAGGCACGTGTTGCGATTGGGAAATATATACTGGACCTGTTCTATATCCCGCCAAATCTGAAGCCTTTAATATTCCGGATGTAACACTCGGGGAAAATAATTCCAGGTACCAATTATGATGATCTTGATCCGTAGCAGTACCTGCATTGGCTCCACCTAAAATTATTTTTATAGTTTCTTTTACGGATTGGGTGGCTTGCCAATAGCCTCTTGCCGCCATTGCATCTCGTTGGTTTCTATCTTCCTCGTTTTCCTCTAAATTCCAATCGCCAC
>JAQVGD010000279.1 GCA_028696945.1 Lutibacter sp. | reverse complement strand
CAAGCGGTGCCGTAATGCAGGCAACAATGCAATATGCTGAACAGGGAATGTTTGACGAAAATTCTAAAGTAGTGTTAATTTTGCCAGACCATGGTTCCCGTTATATGGAAAAAATATATAGCGATGAATGGATGAAAGAACAAGGTTTTTTTGATACGCAAAAACAAGCGCATGAGTCGGTTGAGTATATAAAGTAACTTATTAATTAAACAAAAAAAAGGTCTGAAAATTAATTTTCAGACCTTTTTTTTGTTTAATAACATTTGAATAGCAAATAAAAAATCACTTACTTTGTACCCTTAAAAATGTAATTAGGATAAATACATTTTACACAAAAAAACACATAATGAAAGATTTATTTGAAAGAATTATAAACGACAAAGGTCCATTAGGAAAATGGGCTGAACAAGCCGAGGGATACTACGTTTTTCCTAAGTTAGAAGGTGAAATCTCCAATAGAATGATTTTCAACGGCAAAAACGTAATTACCTGGAGTATTAATGATTACCTCGGATTGGCAAATCACCCGGAAGTTAGAAAAGTTGATGCTGAAGCAGCTGCACAATATGGTATGGCTTACCCTATGGGCGCGAGAATGATGTCAGGTCACACAAAATACCACGAACAATTAGAAAGGGAGTTGGCAGAATTTGAACATAAAGAAGCTGCCTATTTAGTGAATTTTGGTTATCAAGGTATGGTTTCTGCCATTGACGCTTTGGTTACCAAAAATGATGTGATTGTATATGATATGGATGCGCATGCCTGTATTATAGATGGCGTTAGACTTCATCCCGGAAAAAGATTTACTTTTCAACATAACAATATAGAAAGTTTAGAAAAAAACCTGCAAAGAGCCACAAAAATTGCTGATGAAACCAATGGAGGTATTTTAGTTATTTCTGAAGGTGTTTTCGGAATGCGCGGCGAGCAAGGAAAATTAAAAGAAATAGTTGCGCTTAAAGAAAAATATAATTTCAGATTTTTAGTTGATGACGCTCACGGATTCGGAACGCAAGGAGAAGATGGTAGAGGAACAGGTTTTGAGCAAGGCGTACAAGATGGCATAGATGTATATTTTTCAACATTTGCGAAGTCTATGGCAGGTTTTGGCGCATTTTTCGCTGCAGATAAAGATATTATTCAGTATTTAAAATACAATATGCGTTCACAAATGTTCGCAAAAGCTTTGCCTATGCCCATGGTAATTGGTGCCTTAAAACGTTTAGATATGTTAAGAACCATGCCAGAACTTAAAGAAAAGTTATGGGAAAATGTTCATGCGCTTCAAAATGGTTTAAAAGATCAAGGTTTTAATATTGGAAAAACAAATACTTGTGTAACGCCGGTATTTTTAGAAGGCGATATTCCTGAAGCCATGGCTATGGTAAATGACTTGCGCGAAAATTACGGCATATTTTGTTCCATTGTAGTTTATCCAGTAATTCCAAAAGGATTGATCATTTTGAGATTGATTCCAACAACAACACATAATTTGGAAGATGTTAAAGTAACAATCGAAGCTTTTTCAGCGATCCGTTCTAAACTTGAGAGCGGTATTTATAAGCGCATTGCCGCTTCCATGATGGCTCAGTAAACAAAAGCATTATTCATAAAAAAGCCTTTTAGATTTTTCTAAAAGGCTTTTTTTATGAAGGATTATCAATTAATAACCTTCAGAGATATTTTTAAGCGCATTTTTGTTTAAAATTTTAATTTTTTTACCGAGCAAATCAATCACGCCATCTTTTTTCAAGTTGGATAATAACCTTATGGCAGATTCCGTGGCAGTACCAATGGTATTTGCAATTTCTTCTCTCGTTAAAATAACGTCTATACAATCTTCATTGTCAATGCCAAATATATCTTCCAAACTCAACAATGTTTCCGCTAACCTGTCCTTAACCGGTTTTTGCGCCATTTGTGAAATAGAAGTATTCGCATGGTTTAACTGAAGCGATATGTTTTTTATTAAATTTAAAGAAAATTGAGGATTGTCTCTGATGGACTCCAGAATGTCCCCTTTAGGAATAAAACAAACGCGCATATCTTCCAATGCCGTTGCGTTCAATCCAACAGGTTCTTCACTTAAAATAGAACGGTGTCCTAAAATGTCGCCGCCTTTTACAAATTTTATGATTTGTTCTTTGCCATTTGTATTCAATTTAGTCAACTTACATTTACCATCCTGAATACAGTATAAACCATTGATAGAATTACCTTCAGTCATTATATTTTCACCTTTCTTTATTATAAGTGATGTTTTGTGATCTGAAAATCTTTCTAATTCGTCATGCGTTAAAGTTTTAAGAGCGTTAAAACGCTTCATAATACAATGTGAACAATTTGACATATTAAAAAAGAATTTAGTTAAGTAGTAACATTTGTAAAGGTACAAAAATAAATGATAAATGTCATAAATAGGAAATAATAAATCAATATTTTTGCGAGGAAATTGAATTTAGAATGGATTTAAATAATTGTTATCATTGTGGCGCACCGTGTGGAAAAAGCCCGAAAATCTTTGATGAGAAGCAATTTTGCTGCAATGGCTGCAAAACAGTTTATGAAATATTAAGCAACAACGAGTTAGGTTGTTATTACGATTTACAATCAGCACCGGGAACTATCCCATCCGATATAAAAGGCAAGTACAATTATCTTGATAATGAAGATATCATTGAAAAACTGTTGGAATTTAATGATACGGAAACCTCAGTTGTTGAATTTTTTATACCAAGCATTCACTGCAGTTCCTGTATTTGGATTCTTGAAAATTTATCCAAGTTAAATGGCGGTGTAACCACTTCAATGGTTAATTTTCCAAAAAAAACCGTACGAATCACTTTCAAAAATAAAGCAACCAACTTAAAACAATTGGCAGAATTAATGACTTCAATAGGTTATGAACCCTATATAAGTTTGGATGATGCGGATACAATAAAAAACAAGGTTGATAAAACCT
>JAQVGD010000088.1 GCA_028696945.1 Lutibacter sp. | reverse complement strand
GTGAACAACGTCAGCAAATACGTGGCAGATTGCAGATTAATAAAGATTCACAAGACTGTATTGAATTGAGAGAAACTGTTATGGAGCAAAGAGGACAAGGCAATCGCAACAAAGGAGGCAATTAACGCATAATTATTTAAGTCATAAGTGGTTGGGGAAACTCAACCACTTTTTAATTTGTTAGAAATGAAAAAACATCTCACACTCTTAATATGGTTTTTAGGCATGTTTTTTGTTTATGCACAAGAACCCACAAAAGAAAAAAAAATAGACGATTTAATCGATGAACTTTTTATGGAAGATGATATCATAAAAGAATTGACTGAATCACTCAACAATTTTCAATTTTTATATATTTCTACAACTTTTAATAGCAATACCTATTTTTCTGGACGTGATATTGGTATTGACCAATACAATATTACACCACAAATTACCTACGCTCACTCCATCGGAATATTTGCCAGTTTATCTGGTATTTATTACAGCGAGTTTGACCCGAATTGGGACGTGACAATAGCAACCGTTGGATTTGGTAAAAATATTGGAAAAAAGAAGTTGTTTAGGTATGTGGTATCTTATTCAAAATATTTTTATGCAAACGACCTTAACAATATTTACAGCAATACCTTAAATTTGGGATTTGGTGTTAGAAATAAACAGAGAACCTTAGGCACACAACTTTCAGGATCCTACTTATTTGGCGAGGATCAATCCTTTGAAATAGCTTCCAGAAGTTTCGTCGATTTTAATTTGCTGAAAACCAACAAGTCAAGATTAAAGTTCAAACCACAATTAAATATTACTGCGGGAAAACAAACTATTGAGTTGGCTAGAATTGTTGATCAAGATGGGCAATTAACAACGGAATATACAGAAAATGACGTGTTTGACTTAATAAATACCCAAATAAATTTGCCATTGTTATATAGCACCAACTCATTTGACTTTGAAGCGGGTTATAATATCAATTTTCCCAATGCAATTGGCGATGAGTCCAACCTTAAAAACACTGGGTTTTTTAATTTTTCTATTGGATACTTAATTGATTTATAGCGAATTATAATTGGAGAAACATATCTTATTAATAGATTTTAAAACTTCTCAAAAACGCCCAATCCAAACAAGGCAAAATCATATTTTACAGGATCATTCTTGTCCATTTTCCGTAGGTTTTTATCCAATTCAGCCAAGGCTTTGGCATCATTTTGTTTTCGGGATAAAAGTCCTAATTTTCGCGCTACATTCCCAGAATGCACATCGAGCGGACAAGACAGTTGGGCAGGCGAGAGGCTGTTCCAAATTCCAAAGTCCACACCTGTTTTATCGTTTCTGACCATCCATCTTAAGAACATATTAATGCGTTTCGCTGCCGAATTATTTAACGGATCGGAAATGTGTTTTTGGGTTCTTTGTGCATGCGGAATTTCAAAAAAGATTCTTTTAAACTCATGAATACTTTCTTGTGTGGAAATGGGAGTTGCGTTTTTTGAAAAGACATTTTCCAAGCCTTTGTAATTTTTGTAAATGTGCTGCAATGCAGTTATAAAATATTTAAAATCGCTGGTATTAAACGTTCTGTGTACAAAATGTTCAATATTGTCTAAATGATGCGGTTTGTGGTTTAACACAAAATCATAAGGAGAATTGCCTAGCAAATCCATCATAGTTGAAGCATTTTTAATAATTGATTTTCTATTTCCCCAAGCAATGGTGGCGGTTAAAAAGGCAGAAATTTCAATATCTTCCTTCAATAAAAATTGATGCGGAATTTGAATGGGATCACTTTCAATAAATTTAGGATTATTATATTGAATAACCTTATCGTCCAGAAATTCTTTGAGTTCAATGCTGTTCATCTAATTCGTTTTTTTTTAATTGTTGCAGTAATAATTCCAAAAAGTATAAGCAACAAACTGTATAAATGAATCATGCCAATAGTTTCTTTTAAAAAAATATAGGCTAAAACCCCGCTAAAAAGCGGTAAGGTATAATAAATCATTCCGGCATTTGTTGGACCAATCTTCTCAATGGCTTTATTCCAAAAAACATACGCTGTTAATGAAGCGAAAATACCGACATATAGAATTGAAAAAACTGTTTTTGATTCGAATTTAATAGCAGGAACCGTTAAGGTTTCCCAAATAAAGAAAGGAAACATAAAAATAAGTCCTAATATAAAAGTGCTTAGCTGAAAACTTAAAATATTTAATCCTTTAGGTTTTTGTTTTAGTAAAATGCTGTAAACTGCAAAAATTATAGCCGCTAAAAGCATCCATATATCTCCAATTGCCAACGATAAATTTAATAATTTTGAAGGCTGCCCTTTTGTAATAAGCAAAATTACGCCAACTAAAACAAGCAAAATGCCTATTCCTTTATTCAAAGTTATTAATTCACGAAAAAAAATATGGGAAAAAATCACGATGAATACAGGAAATGTGATAGATATTAATGAAAGATTAATGGCCGTTGTTGAATGCCCTGCGACATAAATTAGCGTATTGAATACGGTAATACCCAAAAATGAAGTAATAGAAAGATACCCAATATTTTTTTTGAGAATAGCCCATTCAACAATTAATTGTTTAACAGCAAATGGAAATAATACGATTACGGCAACTGTCCATCTCCAAAAGGCAAGGCTTATTGGAGGAATAGTTTCACTAAGATCTCTGGCAATAATAAAATTACCTGACCAAATTGCAGTTGCGCTTAACGCAAATAGGTAGCCTAAAATTAGTTGTTTATTCAAACTATAATTTCTTCAATTTTTTTAATTATTTCCGAAGGATTTGTTCCAAAATCAAACCAGTGAATTGTTTCATCTTTTTTGTTCCAGGTTACTTGTCGTTTTGCAAATCGCCGTGTGTTTTTTTTGATTTCTTCAATGGCGAATTCTAATGTGCATTTTCCGTCAAAATAGTCAAAAAGCTCTCTGTAACCTACAGTTTGCAGCGCATTTAGTTGTTTGTGAGGATACAATTTTCTCGCTTCTTCCAGCAAGCCATCATTTAGCATTATTGCAACGCGCTTATTTATTCTGTCGTACATCACTTCTCTGTCAGCCGTTAAACCTATTTTTATCGGAATAAAATTTCGTTTTATTTTATCCTTATTTTTGAAGGATGAATAGGGGTTTCCGGTTCCAATGCAAATTTCCAATGCCCTGATTAATCGATGTGGATTTTCGATTTCTATTGTGTTGTAAGATTCTAGGTCTAAATCCTTTAATTTATTTTGCAATATTTTAATCTCGCCTTTTTCAATTTGTTTGTTCAATTTTATCCTTATTTCAGAATCAACTTCAGGAAAATCATCAAAACCTTCAAGTACGGCATTGGTGTATAAACCGCTTCCGCCAACCATCACAACAATATTGTTTTTTGAAAATAATTCATCCAATTTTTTTAGCGCATCTTTTTCAAATTGTCCAACACTATAATCATCAAAAATTGATATGTTTTGAATAAAATGATGTGGAGCAGCAGCCAATTCATCACAAGAAGGAACCGCAGTGCCAATATTCATTTCTTTATAAAACTGCCGCGAATCACTTGAAATAATCTCCGTATTAAAATATTGTGCCAACTCAATGCTCAAGGCTGTTTTACCAATGGCTGTAGCACCAATTACCGTAATTAAATAGTTATTCATTATTCATCATCTAACTTTTGTCCGCATTGATGACAAAATTCCGCATCACTTATATGGTTGTCTGCCAAACAATTCGGACAAGTTTGTGTATGTGTTTGTGTTTTTAAATCTTGTGCTGTAATTGCCGAGGTTACAATACCTGTTGGCACTGCAATAATTCCGTAACCTAAAATCATAACAATACTCGCAATAAATTGTCCAAACGGCGTATGTGGTGCCAAATCCCCATAACCAACGGTGGTTAGTGTTACTATTGCCCAATACATGCTGTGAGGGATGCTTGTAAAACCGTTTTTAGGACCTTCAACCAAATACATAATAGTGCCCAAAATAATGGTAATTATAAATATACTGAATAAAAACACGGCAATTTTAATTCTGCTTGCTTTTAAAGCGGCTATTAAATTAAAAGAGGCACCTAAATATCTGGTTAATTTTAATATTCTAAAAACTCTGAGTAATCGCAATGCGCGAAGTGCCACCAAAAAATGGGTTCCAAAAAAAATTAGGGATACATATTTAGGAATTGTTGCCAAAAAATCAATAATTCCATAAAAACTAAAAATATACTTAGATGGTTTTTTAATGACAATTATCCGTGTAAAATATTCTAGCGTAAATAATATGGTAATTCCCCATTCTAAAATATTTAAAAAGTTATGATACCTAGCATTAAAACTTTCAACACTTTCAAGCATTACAAGCAAAATGCTCGATAAAATAGCAATTATTAATACAATATCAAACCATTTTCCAGCGGGAGTGTCAGCTTCATAGATAATTTGATAAAGTTTTATTTTCCAATTTGTATGACGCTTAGGTTCTTTCAAAATAAAATTTTTATTAAAAGTGAGACTAAAATAAAACTTTTATCTTAATTAAAAGCGGATTAGTTTTTCAACGTTATTTTTTTGAAGGTATTGTTTGATAATTGCCCTGTTAAGTAGTGAATTTTCCATTGGTGAAATCATACGTCTTAAAATTTCAATATTGTTTAGTTGATGACCTAAATTGGTAAAACAAAATCCTTTAAGTTCATTACCTTCAATTAATACTACCGATTTTTCGCCAAGAATCCTTCCTTTGTCAACCACCACCAAATTTTCATTACTGAAGGAAATTTGGGTAAATTTATTTTTAGTTGATAAATTATATTTTGGCTGATTTATTTTCAACTCCTCAGCATATTTAAGGTCTGCAATCAATTGATTTCCGGTTTCTTCATAGCTTACGGAAACAACTTCTGTTTGCAACAAAGTTGCTCTTTTTGAAGTTCTTAAAAATAATTGATTTACCGCTTTTCTGATACTTTTTCCTTTTCCTATATAAAGAATATTACTACTGTTATGAATATAAAACACACCGGTTTTCGATGGTAATTCCTCTATCATTGAAAGTAGTTTAGGAGCCAATGTTCTGTTGTTTTCTTTTATGGCGACTTCTTTTACAATTTCTTTATAAGAGTCTTTGTTTAGAAGTAGTTTAAAAAGTTGCACGGTTGCAATGGCATCACCATCAGCTCTGTGGCGATCGGTTAACGGAATTCCGAGCGTCTTACATAAATTTCCCAGCTTGTAGGAATTGAGGTTGGGAATTAATTTTTTGCTTAATTCAACCGTACAAAGTGTTTTTCTGCTGAATTCAAATCCCAAGCGCCTAAATTCAGTTGTTAAAATTCTATTGTCAAAACTTGCATTGTGAGCCACTAAAACACAATCCGCCGTAATTTCTACAATTCGTTTAGCAACCTCATAAAATTTAGGTGCATTTTTTAGCATACCCGAGTTGATACCAGTTAGGTTGACCACAAAAGGCTGAATTTCTATTTCAGGATTTACCAAACTTATAAATTGATCAACAATTTGGTGGCCGTCAAATTTATAAATGGCAATTTCTGTAATGCCTTCTTCATTAAATTTTCCTCCTGTGGTTTCTATGTCGAGTATTGCGTACAAATTAATTATAATTTCGTGTTCCAAAAATAGCACTTCCAACCCTAATCATCGTGCTTCCTTCTTCAATGGCAATTTTGTAATCGCCACTCATTCCCATAGATAAAATAGTCGGATTAACATTAAGTGATTTATATTTTTGAAGGGAATCAAAAAAAGTTTTAAGCGTCTTAAATTCAGTGCTGATAATGCTTTTATCTTCTGTAAAACTGGCCATTCCCATCAATCCTTGGATGTTTATGTTTTTCAGATTTTTTAATTCATCAGATGTTACTAATTGTTCAACTTCAGTAATAGACAAGCCGAATTTCGTTTCTTCACTTGCAATTTTTACTTCTATAAGGCAATTAATAATCCGGTTGTGTTTAAGCGCTTGTTTGTTTATTTCTTTAAGTGTTTTAAAACTGTCAACTCCGTGGATTAAATGCACAAAATGAGCCATATACTTCACTTTGTTGCTTTGTAAATGGCCAATCATATTCCATTCAATATCTTTAGGCAAGCTATCGAACTTTTCAACCATTTCCTGAATTTTATTTTCTCCGAAAGTCCTTTGCCCAGCCTCATAAGCTTCCATAATATCAGCAACAGGATGGGTTTTAGTAACTGCTACTAGGGTAACATTTTCAGGCAGTGAATTTTTGATATTATTTAAATTATTTTTTATACTCATTAAATTAATTTATTGATAACCAAGCCCGAGCGTAATTTTGGTTCAAACCAAGTTACTTTTGGGGGCATAATGTTGCCAGTATCGGCGATATTCATTAATTGATTCATGCTTACTGGAAATAAGGCAAAAGCCACAGCCATTTCACCGCTGTCAACCCGTTTGCTTAATTCCGATAAACCTCTGATACCACCCACAAAATCAATTCTTGTATCAGTCCTTAAATTTATGATATTTAAAATTGGTTCTAAAATATATTTTGACAAAACGCTTACATCTAGACTGTCAATGGGATTGTCATCATTGTAAGTCGATTTTTTTGCGGTTAATCCATACCATTTTCCATCTAAATACATAGAAAAGTTGTGTAGTTTTTCTGGTCTTATAAAGGACTTGCTAATTTGTGTAATATCAAAATTTTTACCTATTTTTTCTAAAAATTCTGTAGTATTTAAACCGTTTAAGTCTTTCACAATGCGATTATAATCAATAATTTGCAATTGGTTATCTGGAAAATGCACCGCCATAAAATAATTATAAGACTCATTACCAGTATGATTTGGATTTTGAGTTCTAAATTCCGCACTCATTTCTGCAGCGGCTGCCGCTCTATGATGTCCGTCAGCTACATAAGTAAAGGGAACTTTTTCTTTAAAAAGTTTTTCTATAATTTTATTGATTTCCGCATCTCTAATAACCCAAAAATGGTGTCCAAAACCATCTTCAGCCGTAAAATCGTATTCGGGATTTTTACTTGTCACAATTGCTGTAACTACAGCATCAATTTCAGGAACAGCTCGATAAGTAAGAAATACTGGCTCTATATTGGCTTTTAAATATCTTGTAAGCACTTTACGGTCTTCTTCTTTATCTGGGCGTGTTAATTCATGTTTTTTTATTTTTCCATTTATGTAATCTTCACAAGACGCTTTACCAACAATGCCATATTGCGTTTTCCCATTCATTGTTTGGGCATAAATATAATAATGGGCTTCAGTATCTTGAATTAAAAATCCCTTTTCCTGAAAAGCTTCAAAATTATCTTTAGCTCTTGCGTAAACTTTTTCATCATGGGGATCTGTATTTTTGTCGAATTCAATTTCGGCACGTGTAATATGCAATAAGGATGCTTTTTTACCAATAACCATTTTGGTGGCTTCTTCAGAATTCATGACATCATAAGGCAAGCAAGCAACTTCTTCAACAATATTTTTAGGTGGTCGAAGTCCTTTAAACGGTTTTATAATTGCCATTCATTATTTTTTAGTGTTAAAAAATCCAATAATTTGTGAAGCCAATTCTGTGCCAATTCTGTCTTGTGCCTCAGCAGTTGCTGCGCCAATATGAGGCGTTAATGATAAGTGGGCATTCATTAACAATTGAATTTCAGGAGTCGGTTCCTTTTCAAACACATCAAGAGCTGCACCGGAAATTTTACTATTTTCAATAGCTTTTACCAAAGCAATTTCATCAATTACACCGCCGCGTGATGCATTAACAATAAATGAATTTTGTTTCATCATTTCGAATTCCTTTGAGGAAAGAACATAACCTTTTTGGGCAGGAACGTGGATTGAAATAAAATCGGATTGTTTTAGAACTTCTTCTTTGGAAATGGTTTTTATGTTGAAAAATACGGTTTGATGATCAAAAAATTCAAGTTCTAAAGTTGCACCTTCAAGAAATGGGTCGAAAGCAACTACTTTCATTCCCAATCCTAATGCAATTTTGGCGGTAGCTTGTCCAATTCTACCAAAACCAAGTATGCCAATAGTTTTTCCTCTTAATTCAATACCTTTTGCATACGATTTTTTTAAATCGTTAAATTTTGAATCCCCAACTAAAGGCATATTTCTGTTCGATTCGTGTAAAAAACGCACTAAACCAAACAAATGTGCAAAAACGAGTTCGGCCACAGAATGTGAAGATGCTGCTGGCGTATTTATTACATTGATTCCTTTTTTACGCGCGTATTCAACATCAATATTGTCCATTCCAACACCACCACGACCAATAATTTTAAGGTTTGGGCAGTTGTCAATGATGTCCTTTCTAACTTTAGTGGCGCCTCTAACAAGCAATACAGCAACGTTATTTTTGTTGATATAATCAATAAGTTGTACTTGGGAAACGGTTGTTAAATCTACTTCAAAACCAGCTTTTTCAAGTGCTATAATTCCGCCTTTCGCCAGTCCGTCATTCGCTAATACCTTCATTTTATCCTATTTTATTAAATTATGATAATTGTTTTTCAAATTGTTTCATAGCGTCAACCAAAACTTGCACACTCTCTATTGGCAAGGCATTATAAATACTTGCACGATAACCGCCAACGGATCTGTGACCTGTAAGTCCGCTAATTCCTGCGGCATTCCAAATTTTATCGAAAGCTTCTTTATTGGCTTCATCAACAAGATTAAAAGTGGCGTTCATAATGGAGCGATCTTCTTTTTCAGCATAACCTTTAAAAAGCGGATTTCTATCAATTTCTGCATACAATAATGCCGCTTTTGCTTCATTTAATTTTTCAACAGCAGGAATTCCTCCTAAATTTTTCAGCCATTCTAAAGTTAACATCGAAATATATACTGCAAATACAGAAGGTGTATTAAACATACTTTCTTTTGCGATATGTACTTGGTAATCTAATATTGAAGGAATTGTTCGCCCTGATTTTCCTAAAATTTCATCTTTTACTACAATTAATGTGGTTCCAGCAGCACCAATATTTTTTTGTGCGCCTGCATAAATAATATCGAACTGGCTAAAATCTAGCTGATGGGAGAAAATATCGGAACTCATATCACAAATCAAAGGGCAGTCAGTTTTTGGAAATTCTTTTAATTGCGTTCCGAAAATGGTATTGTTTGAAGTACAATGAAAATAATCTGCATCAGCAGGAATTGCATAATTTTTTGGAACATAATTATAACCTTTGTCTTTTGATGATGCAATTACCTCTACATTACCAAGCTTTTTAGCTTCTTTTATGGCATTTGTACTCCAAGTGCCCGTATCTAAATAAGCAGCTTTTCCATCAACTTTTAAAAGATTGTAAGGAACCCTTAAAAACTCTAGACTTGCACCGCCTTGCAAAAACAAAACGGAATATCCTTTTGGTAGATTTAATAGTTCCTTTACCAAGCTGCAAGCCTTGTCCATTACCTCAACAAAGCCTTTGCTTCTGTGTGAAATTTCAATTATTGATAAATCAAGACCGTTGAAATTTAATAAAGCATCGGCCGCTTTTTTAATAACTTCTTGAGGTAAAACTGATGGACCTGCGCTAAAATTATGTTTTTTCATTTGGCGTAAAATATAAATTTATGTGCGCAAATTTCGGCAAAAAAGACGGAGCAAAACTATAAAAAATAAAAAAATGTGTTAGATATTTAACAAAAACTGGAAAGTGTCAATGCCATCGGCATAGTCCCATAATTTTGGATGTTGCGTTTTTCCAAATTTCACAGAATTTAAAACGTTTTCGTTACAAACAATACATTGAATGGCTTCTTTTTCAACATCTAATTTTTCCAATAAACTTTCAAATTCGTCGTAAAATTCATAAAAAATTGTTGCGATGGGTGAGGCATAGCTGGTATCTTCTTTTAGCATTACAAAGCCATTGTCTTTAATTTTAAATAAACTCATTAAATAAATTGCTTTATTATAATCGTAGTTATTTTCGTATTTTTTAACATTTATGATTTCATTGAATTTAAACAAGGCATTAAAAAATAGGTCGAAGTTATAGTTTTTAGGAACAAATATTTTAGAAACACTTCTGCAACCCAAACCAAAATATCGGAAAATATCATCACCTAAAGCTTCCAATTCTTGTTTTGTTTCCTTGCCGGTAATAATGGCTACAGAATTTTTACTGCTTCGAATTATGGATGGGTATTTTCCAAAATAAAAGTCGAAATACCGAGTAGTATTGTTGCTTCCGGTAGCAATTACAGCATCAAATCCTGTTAATTTTTCTTCAGTAAAAGATATTTTATTTTTAAAATATGGGTGGTAGTATTCTAAAAATTTGGCAATTAAAGGCAAAAAATGTTTGTCGTTTGAGGAAAGTTTTACCAATGCGTTATTGCCGCTCAATAAAACCGACAAAAAATCGTGAAAACCAACCAACGGGATGTTTCCAGCCATAATAATGGCAATATTTTTAGGCTTTGCGTTTTCATCAAATTGATAGTTTGAAGTCCACTTTTCCAAATTTTCAATGGTAAGTGCTTCGCTCCAGCTTTCAAACGCTTTTAAAACATTTTCTTGGGTAAACCAACCGTTAAATTCTGAAGCTCTGCTGATTTGCATTTTAAAGGCATCAAAAAGAATGGGATTGAATTCAAAGTTTTCGTTTTTCTCCATTTTTGAAGTTGAAAATTGCTTAAAAAATTCACCGAGTTTTGCGAATGCTTCTATTCGTTGCCTTAAATTCATTATATGGAATCTTAAAATTAAAATTTATATTTCCTCTGGTAAAAATGATTTTATATAAAATGCCAGAGGGAACCACCTGATATTTTTTTATTTTACAAAATAAAAAGTAAAAAAACATGTAGGTTTGTGGCAAAATTAATCTAAATAAAATTATGGCCATAAAAATAACCGATGAATGTATTAATTGTGGTGCTTGTGAACCGGAATGCCCTAATAATGCAATATATGAAGCTGCGGAAAATTGGAAATTTTCTGATGGAACAAAACTTTCCGGAAAAATTGTTTTGGCAAATGGCAAGGAATTTAATGCAGATGATATTCAAGAACCTGTTAGTGATGAATATTACTTTATAGTTGCCGATAAATGTACGGAGTGTAAAGGCTTTTTTAACGAGCCGCAATGTGCCGCTGTTTGTCCAGTAGATTGTTGTGTGCCCGATGATGATATTGTTGAAACAGAAGAACAATTATTGGCAAAACAAAAATTTTTACACAATGGAGAGCAGGATTTTTAATTAAATCAGTTTACAGTTGGCAGTTTTAGTTAGCAGTAAGCTGAAAGTTAAAACTAAACAAATACATAGTTAAACGAATAAACTTATTTCTGCTTCACAATTAAATAACTGTAACGAATAAAAAGCATTGCCATAATTGGAATGATGGCTAAGTTGAAAACCTGTACCTTTATTATCCATAAAATTACCTGTATTGCTAATAAAACGAGGAGTAATTTATTATAATTTGCCAACCATTTTGGTAAAACAGGTTTAAACATAAAGAAAGCGATTGCTAAATTTGGCGCAAAAGCCCATAAAAAGTTGAAATTTTTATAAGTTGCAGTATGACTTGAGGCAAACCATAACAATAATACAACAACTCCTATTAAACCAGTAATAAAATATAAGGAAAAATCGATCCAGTTGCTTCTTTTTCTCGTGTTGTAATTTTGATAGGTTTTAAAAATAAAAAATAAGGCTATTATTAAAAAGACAATAAATGGTTGCATTATAGAGAAAGGAATCGGTTGTTTTTCTTCCTTTAAAACGGTCATATTTGCTGCTACCAATGGTTTGTCTTCGCCATCAATATTTATAGTGGCATTGTTAAAACCAAGATAGATATAATCGGGTAAAAATTTATATTCAGCAGCGGTTGCTTGTCTGTCTATTACAGAACCCAAAGCCAAATCTATTCCAAATTTTCCCCATTTAAATTTTTCAGAAGTATAGTCTGCAATTAAATCTCGATGAGACTTATTGCTGGTAATATGGTTGTTGCTAAAGGTAACTTTGTCTTTTAAAACAGTTTTAATAACTTCTTCAATTTTGGTAGAACAATTGTCGTAAAAGAAATCATATTGATAAGAACTGTTTTCTGGTTTTGCATTGTTTTCCAAAAAATTAAAAACTGCCTGAACATCTTCATCATTCAGATCTAGTTTTTGGAGTTTTACCCAACGATTTTCATAGTTAAACTCTTGTAAAAAATAACCAAATCTTGTTGTTGAAAGCTGGTAGGTTAATTTTCCTTTCGCAAAATTTAAGTAGAAATTTGGTTTATTAAAGTCGAATGTGCCGTAGTTATATATTTTATCCAATTTCAAAAGTGGATCATAAACCCGAAATGCGCTATGTCCAAAAGCACTGTATAATTCATTTCCTGGTCCACAAGTAACCACACTTACCGATGCTTCTGGTGTTAATTTTTGCTGGGCAATCAGATGAATGCTACTTAAAAAAAGTATAAAAATGAAGGGAATTATTTTGTTCATTGTAATTGAAAAATCAATAGTTAAAATTCATTATTAAATTGAATCCAAGTAAAATACGATTATAATGAAAATTACATTTTTAAGACCATTAAATAAAAAGCGAATGTAAAAAAACTTTTGAAGTTTAACTTTATAATTTAGTAAATATTATGTTTTATAAATATTAGTGTCCGATAAAAAATCCCTCAATAATTGAGGGATTTTTCGTATATAGCAGAATTAATCTATAACCAAAAATTCAGCTATGGGCAAAAGTACAATTTTTTTCGGACAGCCGATATTCAG
>JAQVGD010000278.1 GCA_028696945.1 Lutibacter sp. | reverse complement strand
GAATGATTAATGGCGAACAGCAGCTGTACCAACAAAAAAATAAAAATTAAACAGATGAAACGAGCATAACAAATTTTGATACACAGAGGAATGATTAATGGCGAACAGCAGCTGTACCAACAAAAAAATAAAAATTAAACAGATGAAAAATTACGATAAATTACTAAACGACTTGGCGCCGCAAAAATTTGGCAAAAAAGGCGTTATATGGACAATTTCTTTAGTTGTTTTAATCGTTTTAGGAATAATAGCCTATATCGACCAAATCATAAAAGGACAAATAGTAACTAACATGAATGATTATGCCTTATGGGGCGTTTATATCTCAAACTTTGTGTTTTTTGTGGCTACAAGTTTTGTTGGCACAATTACAGTTGCTGTACTTAGGCTTACTAAAAATGCCTGGAGGACACCTATTGTTAGAATTGCTGAAATAATTTCTGTTTCTGCAATCATTATGGCTGGGATTACCATTACAATTGATATGGGAAGGCCAGACAGGTTATTAAACCTATTTATTCACGGAAGAATGCAATCTCCTATTACTTGGGATGTTATCATAATACCTACTTACATTATGATTAGTTTACTGTTATTGTATTTTCCATTGTTACCAGATTTTGGCCTATTGAATAAATATTATAAAGAAAAAAGACCAACACTTAGTAAATGGTATGGGAAACTTTCTTTGAATTGGACTGGGAGTGATGTTCAAAAAAGCATTCAGCTTAAATCAATTCATATCATAGCACTTTTAATCATTCCTGCAGGTTTCACGTTGCAAACTATTGATGCTTGGTTATTTGCAACCTTGTTTAGAGTTGGTTGGGACAGCACCAACTTGGGTGGATATTTTATTTCAGGGGCGGCTGTTGCTGGTGTTGGAGCTCTTGTAACTTTAACTTACGTATTGCAAAAAGTATATAAATTAGAAGACTACATTACAGACCTTCATTTTGATAAATTGGGAAAATTTTTGGTATTGGTATGCTTGGTTTATATATATTTCAATTTGAATGAATATTTGATACCTCAACTTACTTCAAAAAAAGAAGCAACTACGCATATAAACGTACTACTTACTGGTCAATTTGCCCCATTATTTTGGTTTGTGATTGTAGGAGGCTTAGTTGTACCTGTTATCGTATTATTATTTAAAAAAGGTAGAAAACCATTTCCAATGTTTATCATTGGTTTATTGGTGGTAACAGGATCTTGGTGGAAACGTTACCTTATTGTAACGCCAACCTTATTACATCCCTTTTTACCAATACAAGGAGTGCCCGAATCTTGGCATCATTATTTTCCGAGTATCCATGAATGGCTAATCACAATATCAACTTTGGCAATGGCTCTCTTAATTATTACCATATTGGTAAGATATGTGCCAATAATACCTATTCAGAGAACTGCGGATGAGCGAGAGGAATTAGAATTAAATAAAAACATCGAAAAATGAGAAACCTAATGATAAAAAGTCGCTTTTTTCTTATTGTGTTAAGTGTGTTTTTATGCACTTCAAATTTTGCGCAAAAAGCAAAAAAAGACAAGATTCGATTAAAGGTCAACTACGTTAAAATAATGAATACTGAAGTTTATTTTGACATTAAGGCAACTGCAAAAGTAAATGATGAAAACATCGATGTTTCTGGAATAGAATTAATCATTTATAATTTGGTAGATGATGAGCAAGTGGAAATAGGAAAAACAATTACCGATATGCACGGTAAAAGCAGGTTTACACTAAAGGATTTGAAATTGATAAATCCCGATTCAACAAACACCTACAATGTCGAAATATCATTTGACGGAAACGACAATTTCTCTGGAGCTTCAAAAAGCACAAGCTTTAAAAATGCCGATATCAATGCCAAACTGGTTACCATAGACAGCATTAATTACGTAACGGCAACCCTCATTGATAAATCAACGGACAGTATAATTATCGGTCAATTAATGAGGGTTCAGGTTCAAAGATTGTTTAAACCTTTATTAATTGAAGAGTTTAATGAAACTGATGAAAGTGGCACAATACTTGTACCTATACCACAAGGAATACCAGGTGTTGATGGCAATATAGCTATTGAAGTGGTTCTGAGCGAAAGTGACGAATTTGGAACTGTAAAAGCAATAGTAAATGCGCCGATTGGAAAGCCTATAGTTGACGAATCAACTTTTGACGAAAGAACTATGTGGTCTCCAAGAAGTAAAACACCTTTATTCTTGCTAATATTTCCAAATATACTGACATTTGCTATGTGGGGAATTATTATTTATTTAATCATTAATTTATTTAAAATATCTAAAAATTAGAAAACATGAAAACATTCAAAATTTTATCAATTATCGGAATTATTTCTTTTGCATTTTACTCATTCACTACACTTGTTCAAGAAGAGTGGAAAGTGCCTGCAAAATACCAAACCATGAAAAACCCAGTAGCTCCTAAAACAGATGCTGCAATTGGTAAATCTTTATACACCAAACATTGTAAATCATGTCACGGTTCTGAAGGTTACGGTGATGGAACAAAAGCCAAAGAAATGAAAGGGGATTTAGGAGATTTTTCAAGCAAAGAATTCCAAAATCAAAGTGATGGTGCATTATTCTACAAAACAACAACTGGAAGAAATGATATGCCAGGATTTGATAAAAAAATATCTTCAGATGAAGACAGATGGTTAATCGTTAATTACATGAGAACGTTAGCTGAATAACATTAAATTTCATTAAACAAAAAAGTCGAACATATTGTTCGGCTTTTTTTATGTCTATTACTTTCCTCTTACCTATTTATTATTCTTAATAAATTGGTCCAATAATCTTTGGAACATATTCCCAGATTCCTTCCAAAATGAACTACCTCGACCCAAGGGTACGAGGTATCAAAACAATTTAAGCTGTGACTTGTGTATCTTTTGATACTGCTGATCTTTGCCTTGACTTTGAACATATTTCTTTATAACTTCTTCATTTGC